>NZ_JAPEHS010000047.1:0-19038 GCF_028823565.1 Psychrobacter sp. A3 | reverse complement strand
CCAGAGGCTGCGCAAAATTCATCCCAGTAGCGCTATGACATTTTTAGAGTGTATCTACTATATTTTATATCGCTTAACGCCGCTACATAACTTTGTGTGCTTCTATATTTAGAAAGCTATAGTCGAACCCAAATAAATCAGATACCTAGCCATCACGTCGCTCAATGAAACGGTGTTTTTATATTGGATTGACTATAAGGCATATTAAGAGGGAACTTTGTTGTTAGATAGTTTTTTAGATAATTTTTTAGACAGTTTTTAATCACAGAGCAAATAATGATAAGGGTGTTGCTCAGCGCAATTTATGCGTGACACCGATAATGAATATTCTTAATAATTTTTATAAGAGGATGCCTGTATGACAGATAATAATAGCCCAGATACTTTGACTCAGCGTATTTTGGTCGTCGATGACGATGCCCGCCTGCGCTCTTTGTTGCAGCGCTTTTTAGAAGACGATGGTTTTGTCGTGCGTACTGCCCATGATGCCAGTCAGATGGATAAGCTGATGCAGCGCGAACTGTTTTCGTTGGTGGTGCTTGATTTGATGCTTCCTGGTGAGGACGGCATTAGTATCTGTAAGCGTTTGCGTGAAGACAATGCCGACATCCCTATCATCATGCTCACCGCCAAAGGTGGTGACGCTGATCGTATCGCTGGCCTCGAAGCAGGCGCTGATGACTACTTGCCAAAACCCTTTAACCCAAAAGAGCTGCTGGCACGTATCAAAGCGGTACTGCGTCGTCAAAACCGTGAGCTGCCGGGTGCGCCAAGCCATCAGCTAGAAGTGGTAGAGTTTGGACCATGGACACTTGATTTATCAACGCGTACGCTCAAACGTGACGGTAATGTCGTGACTTTGACGACAGGCGAGTTTTCCGTCCTAAAAGCTTTGGTGCAACACCCGCGTGAACCTTTGACTCGTGACAAGCTTATGAATTTGGCGCGGGGCCGTGAATGGGGGGCGATGGAGCGCTCTATTGATGTACAGGTCTCACGCCTGCGCCGCTTGATTGAGGACAATCCGTCACAAGCGCGCTATATCCAGACGGTATGGGGCGTGGGTTATGTGTTTGTACCAGATGAGGCAGAAGCCGAAACCGCCAAGAGTGAATAGCTTTTGGCTGATTTATTTTGATATAGGCCGTGTTTGGTTACTCACAAACACGTGCCAATATGATGAGCATACCTGTGAAAAACCCAATTATTTTTCAAAACATACCCTGCACCTTAGTGACAGGGTTTTTGGGTGCTGGCAAGACGACCCTCATCAATCACTTACTGACTACCAAACCGACCGAGCAGCGCTGGGCGCTCTTAATCAATGAGTTTGGTCGTATCGGTATTGATGGTACGCTGCTAAAAGGTGCTGATTGGTGGCAGGCGGCGCAAGAGACGATCGCGGTACGAGAGGTCAGCGGCGGCTGTATTTGCTGTACCAGTCAGCTACCCTTACAAATCGCCATCAGCCGCCTACTCAGTGGGCGTATTTGCTGTACCAGTCAGCTACCCTTACAAATCGCCATCAGCCGCCTACTCAGTGAGCACAAGCCGCAGCGTTTGCTCATCGAGCCGACCGGACTGGCTCACCCTCGCGAGCTCGTCCAGCAGCTGAGCGAGCCACATTGGCAAACTGCCCTACAGATGCAAGCGGTACTCACCGTCTTAAATGCCAAACAATGGCAGCAAGCCAAATATCGTGAGCATGAGGGCTTTGCGGTGCATGTGCAAGAGGCCGATGCACTGATTATCAATCGTTACGACCATCTAAGCGCCGACGAAATACAAGCGCTACAAGCATGGATAGCCACACTGAATCCGCACGCTACTATCATTTGGGCGGCACATGAGCCTGCTGCGGCTGTTAGTCATGACAGCGATCATAGCGATAATCCTGATAACAGCAGCAATGGCAGCAGTGACAAAAATGACGCGCTGCCAGCCTATATTACCATGCTACGCGAGCAGTTGACCAAGCCCAGTCAGGTCTTAAACCGTCAGCACAAGGTTGCGCTTGGGCCATTGGCCAAATCAGCACTTCGCACGCCATTGCAAGGTAACACTCCTGCTGTCTCTGCGTTGGCCGGTACTACCTTGGCTGGCAATAGCGCCCAAAATAATACCGATAATGAGCTGCCTTATCGTTATCATGAGACACAGCAAGACCTACTCTTGGCCGGTTGGCGACTGCCAGCGCATTATGTGCTGCCCGCAGATACCTTACAAAGTTGGCTGCTGAGGCTGCCAAACTGGCAACGCATCAAAGGCGTGGTACACACCTCGGATGGTTGGTTGCAGCTGAACTTCACGCCTGATAGCCTAACTACCCGTACAGTCGGTGCGCAGAGCGATAGCCGCTTGGAGGTCATTTTGCAAGGTACTGACAATGGCAGCAATGATGGCGCTGACCATACGCCTGTCGCTATCGACTGGCAAATCTATGATCGTCAGCTTATGGCAATGGTCGTGGCATTAGGGTAGCGAGCTTCTATTTATTGGTCGCTTCTATATAGCTTCAATACAGGCTACACACAAAAAAAGCCAATACTGTAGAAGTATTGGCTTTTTCAATTCACTCTTATCATGTGTGCCTGCTATCGAAGCTGACTGTCCTTACTACCACGCCGATTAAACAGCTCCGTTGCCCGTGCGGTTTTTTCAAGCTCGCTCTGACAGCCGACACAGTGCTGCACACCGGGTACGGCCAGTCGCCGTGCTTGTGGGATCGCATTGCCACACTCATCACAAAACTCAGCGCTTTCACCTTTAGGCATAGCCCGTCGCGCCCGCTCTAATGCGTCGTTGACCGTTGCATCCATTTGCTCGTGCTCCGCACCATCTCTTGACCATCCACCTGCCATAACGTCATCCTATTTATTATTAATGCTATTTAGCTTTTAAACAATAAAAGCCTTTAATAACAAATAGATGGGGATATCTTTATGGATTACAATGCCGGTTAGGGGCAGTGGATGAGGACGCCATCATCAGATATAGGCTAAGCATGATGAGACGTGCCTGAGCCATTTTTCTTATTGGCGATCGCTAGTCTTTTGGTTGCAACTCCACCACCTGCCCGCGCACACCGATACTGGCATCACTCATCAAGCAGACATAACCTGCCATGATATCCTCAGGGGTTTTTAGGCTCATGGGGTTTTCTCCTGGGTAGGCATGAGCACGCATGTTGGTACGCGTCCCACCCGGATTGATACAATTAAAACGTAAATTGGTGGTGTTTTTTGTCTCTTGGGTAAAGATATCGCTCATACCTTCCACTGCCTGCTTGGAGAGCGCATAGGCACCCCAAAACGCGCGCGGATGCGTGCCCACACTACTAGAGGTAAAGACGATAGAACCATTGTCTGCGTCTTTGAGCAGCGGTAGCAGCGCCTGCGTCAGCATAAATGTCGCCGTACAGTTGACCTTCATCACTTGTGCAAAGGTATCGACGTCATACATCTCAAGCGGTGTCAGCTGCCCAAGCAGACCAGCATTATGCAAGATACCATCTAGCTGGCCGATTTCTTTATCAATCAGCCCCTCTAGCTGCTGCATCTCGGCATAAGTGGCACCCTCTAGGTTCATCGGTAGCATGGCAGGCTGCTTGCCGCCAAAGCTCTCAATCTCATCATAGACATACTCAAGCTTGCTGCTGGTACGTCCGAGCAACAATACAGTCGCGCCATAACGCGCATAGGTCAAGGCGGCGACCCGCCCGATACCGTCACCTGCTCCTGTCACCAAAATAGTCTTGCCATCCAAGCAGTTGTCAGGGGGTACAAAGCTGCGGATTTCATCATGTGTCAACGGCTGGGTAAAACCAGCTGTGTCTGTGCTGCTCTGCGGTTTGGTTGGCTGATTCGTAGTGTCACTCATGGCATTACTCACTGCTTATTATTAAATAGTTAGGATGCTTAATTGATATTTCGATAAATGGCTTTTAAGGCTTAGCTTGTAGTGCTTATCTTGTAGAGGCTATAAATAATCGAACTGCCCCGAAGACAATAAAAGTTTATTTAACGCTTCAGGCGTCTCAGTAATATAGTCTGCGCCCCATTTTTTTAGGCTTTTTTGGTCTTTAGGTGGGATATAGCCATAAGCGGCTAAAATCGTCGGCATGCCAGCGGCGTTACCGGCTTCGATATCGCGTATATGATCGCCGACATACAGTACGCAGCCTGCTGCACCGCGCGGAATACCGAGCTTCTCTAAGGCCACATACATCGGCTCAGGATCAGGTTTTGAGCGCGAGACATCGTCGGGGCAGACCAGCACCGCGCAGCGCTCATCTAAATGCATCACACTGAGCAGCTGCTCGGCCAAATAACGCGGCTTATTGGTAACGATACCCCATGGCACGCCTTTTGCTTCCAGTGTGCTCAGTACCTCGTCGAGCGCAGGAAACACGCAGCTATCGACGCAGATGTCTGCTTCATAATCGTCCAAAAACTGCTGACGAAAGCGCTGCAGCTCTTCATCACTCGCTTGCAGTTGGTCATTATGACGCAGCATCAGCTGCACCATGGCCGAGGCTCCGGCAGAGACTTGCTCTCGAATTTGCCCCTCCGGCGGCGCTTGCCAATCGTTTTCACCGCTCATCTTTGCGATGATGCGGACAAAGTCAGCAGCAGTATCGATTAACGTCCCATCAAGGTCAAATAAAACCGCTTTTACAAATTGGCTCATAATAAATGCTCTTAGTCTAAAAGATAAATGTAGGCAAAATCACTTGAGGGCGGCGCTATCGTAGTGGCTTTTGTACCGCCATCATATAATTGACATCGACGTTTTGTGCCAGCCAGTAGCGTTTGGTCAGCGGATTATAATGCAGGCCAATGATGTCTTGGCGTCTAAATCCAGCATAGCCAGCCATTTTGTCAAGCTCAGCGGGGGTGATGAACTTGGCATAATCGTGAGTGCCGCGATCAAGCAGACGCAGCACATACTCTGCGCCAATGATGGCAAACAAATAAGACTTGGGGTTGCGGTTGATCGTCGATAGCACGCACACCCCGCCTGGTGCCAGCAGCTCAAAACACGCCTGCACAATCGACTGAGGGTCCGGCACATGCTCCAGCATCTCCATGCAGGTCACCACATCGAACTGACCGGCGTGCGTTTTTGCCAGCGTCTCTACAGGGATATGCTGATAGCGCAGCGTGTGCCCAAGGCCACTTTGCTCGGCGTGGAGGGCGGCAGCTTTTAGGTTTTCGGTTCCCAAATCAATGCCTGTGACATCTGCGCCGCGGCGTGCCATTGACTCTGACAATATCCCGCCGCCGCAGCCCACATCCAGCACTTTTTTGCCCGCCAAACCCTGCTCGGCGGTCTTATCAGTGTGCTGCTTATCAACAGAGGACTGCGCGCTTTGATAGCCGCGTTTGATATTTTCTTCTATCCAGTTGAGGCGTAGTGGGTTGATTTCGTGCAATGTCGCAAAGGCGCCCGTGCTACTCCACCACTCCCCTGCCAGCTTATTAAATTTATCCACCTCGCTGGCATCCACATTGATGCTATTAGTCTCGGCATCATTGACGCGGCTATCGGTTTGCTCATTGGCAGTTGACGAAGAGGCATGGACTGAGCTCATGATATTTCCTTTATTGTCATTATAAGTGTCGTATATGAAGGAATTGTCGTACAACGTCTACAACACGCACGACGATACACTCAATATTAGCATGAGAGTAGCGGCTTTGTCGTGAGGTACATCGTCACGGATTGTGAGTCATGGCTATTGATTCGCTCACAGCTTTACAACCATTCGTTAAGAATCGGATTCACAAGCGCCTATGTTTTACGTTATCATAGGCGCTACTCTATGGTAGGTCGACCGTACTCGACACTATATCGTTTATACAGCTTTTAGCACTTTTGGCCTGTCTAAGCGGTAAAACCCATCATCACCCTAAGTTTATACATCTCAAGGATAAAGTATGAAACGTGTCATTACACTGACTGGTCTGGCTATGGCTATTGGACTTGCCACTATGGGCGCACAAGCTGCCGACTATGTCGCCGGAAAAGACTATCGCGTGCTCGACAATCCAGAAAAAATCAGCGGTGACGCCATCATTGTTCGTGAGTTTTTTTGGTATGGCTGCCCGCATTGTAACGTCCTCAATCCGCATATGGAAAAGTGGGCAAAAACCAAAGACAAAGATGTCGCGTTCTTTAAAACCCCAGCGGCGCTAAACCCTGTTTGGGAAGCCAATGCCCGCGGTTTTTATGCCGCCCAGCTATTAGGGTTTGAAAACAAAACCCACGACGCTTTGTTTGATGCCATTCATAAAGACGGCAAAAAACTCTTTGACCAAGCATCATTGAGCAAGTGGTATGCGTCAAAAGGCGTAGATGAAAAGAAATTTAACAGCCTATATAACTCGTTTGCCGTCGGCACAAAAATCGGCCGCTCACAAGCTGGCGCAAAGCGTTATCAGCTCTCAGGGGTGCCAGCAGTCGTGGTACAAGGCAAATACGTCGTCACCGGTGAAAGCGCCAAAGTACCCAAGGTCGTTGATTATTTGGTCGACAAAGCACGCGCTGAAAAGAAATAAACCCAGCCCTTTAACCGAGCGCTTCGATCTTATCGCAGCGCTCGGGCATATCGTGATAGTAAGCCTATAAACGAAAGCCAATCATTTGATGATTGGCTTTTTTATTTATTTGCGTTTATAGCATTGATATAGTCGATTCTAAATAAAACAGATACATTGTATGTCAACGTGGGACTGGTATAAATTTTTCTTGCGTGCTGTGCCTACGCCGACAGATGCTGCGTAAAATTCATCCCAGTCCCACTTGTATCGTTTTTATACTGAAATCACTATAGCGACGCTGGGCAGTTATTTTTTGAGCTGCGACAAGATAGCCACTTCTCGTATATAACTGGCCAAATCGGCTTCTGATTCTGCTAGTAGCTCATCATCTTGCATGTGTTTGGCGTATTCAATCCATAACAACAGCTGATACATGCTGTTGCGCTCAGAAGCTTTGTATTGTTTGACAAACTGCTTTAGCGTGCCTTCGTCATTGATATTGAGGCGATCATACCAGCTCTCGATTTTGGAGACCTGCTCTTTTGGAAAATAGGCATCAAACAACGCTTTGACAAGCTCGTGGCGGTTTTCTTCGCCGATAAGCTTACCCACACGCTTGGTCTGACGATTGCGCGCATTGGCACTGGTGATGTCCGCCAATGCCATCAGCTCAGCCATAAAATAATCACTGGCTGGCAGTTTTTTTAGCTGTTTTTTCGACAAGCTTGCAAGCGGTATGGATAACTGCTGCAAGCGCTCATGGGCTTTTTTGAGTTCTGTGCGCGAGACGCGCATATCCTGTTCTGACCAGTCAATCATAAAAGCGTTCCGAAGTGATGAATAGTAAAATAATAAAGTGCACGTCTGCTAGGGCGTGTCTTTATTGCAAAAATGGTGATAAAAATGAGCTACATTGCGGTCAAACAAGGAAAATAGCGCCGTTAATATCGGGATATTGACCAGCTATTTGACGATGTTTGGCAAAATTTGGCCATTTTTAGCCCATTTAGATAGCTATCGAGTGAATTGAAGACACGCCCTAGGGTTTTACCACCGGCTTTTTTCGCGGTGCTTGGCCAACACCTTGACCCCTGCTGGCATGTTCTGTGCCAAACGGCGCTGCAAAGCATCTGTGATAAACACCGAGCGATGCTTGCCGCCTGTACAGCCAATCGCTACCGTCACGGTATGACGGTTGTTGTGCAAAAACTCAGGCAGCCAGCGCGTCAAAAACTGATCGATATCATCGGTCATTTCTGCCACTTCTGGATAGTCGGCAAAAAATGTGGCGACCTCTGCATTTAGACCAGTCGCCGCTCGCAGCTCAGGGTTCCAATGCGGGTTTGGCAACACCCTTACATCAAAGACAAAATCAGCATCGATAGGGCTGCCATACTTAAACCCAAAAGACAAAAGATTGATGACAATCTGATTGTCCATGCCGATATGCGCACGTAAGCTATCTTTTAACTGATGGATATTCAAGCTGCTGGTATCGATTCTGATATCAGCTTGACCTGCTATCGGCTCTAGCAGCTCTATCTCTCTTTTGATAGCCGCTGGCAGGTTAAAGGCGATATGACGGGCATTATCACTATCCACATCTTGCGACATCAGCGGATGGACACGGCGAGTGGCATTGAACCGCGCGATTAAAGTATGCTCTTGCGCGGTGACATAAACGACTTTGACCGCCTGCTTGCCATACGTTGCCTTTAGCGCTTCATAAGTCTCTGCAAAGTTAGACAAATCAGCGCGCGGTGTGCGAATATCGACTCCAAGGGCGATACGGCGTATACCGCTTTCCCTCACTAGCTTATGAGCTGCCTGTGGCACCAAAGACAAAGGCAAATTATCGATAGAATAATACCCAAGATCTTCTAAGATATTGAGCACTGATGTTTTGCCAGAGCCTGAGCGGCCTGAGACGACAAGGATGCTAAGTGCATCTGCGGCGGCTGGTCGTCGCACTTGCTCCAAAGCCTGCTCAGACAGCTGATTGCTATTGTATTGATCCATGTCCATCACCCACCTGTCCTAGGTTATCCAAGCCATACATACCAAACCACGCTACTCAGCCATCATAAAAGCGGCCTTGCTTTTGCCACAGAGCGGCTATGGCAATTGTGGTCGGTAGTTGAGGCTATTGCTTCCTGCACATTGCGATATTACGATGTCTAATTATCTGACGGCGAATTGCACAATGACTACTTAAGCGTCACTAGCTGATTGTCCAATAAACGCGCGCGCCCAAGCCATGCCGCTACCAAAATAACCATGTCTTGCCTATCTTTATCAAAACCTTCTGTTATAGCATCCAGTTCAGCGGTTTTTATCTCTAAATAGTCAACAGTAAACCCTGCATTTGTGAGGTGCTCACGCGTCTGTGCAAGTAGCGCCGTTATGTGCGGCAATATCGAGCCTTGCGGCGCTAGCTTTATATCATGCAATTGCTGCGCCAAACTTTGCAGCGCTTGATGGAGCACAGGAGCCACCTGCCGCTCGCTGGCCGTTAAGTACTGATTGCGTGATGATAGCGCCAAACCATCAGCAGCACGGACAATGGGCGCGGCGATAATCTCTAGCGGATAACTAAGGTCTCGCACCAACTGCTTGATAATCGCCAACTGCTGGTAATCTTTTTGTCCAAACACTGCCGCATCAGGCTGGATGATATTGAACAGTTTTGACACCACGATACCCACCCCATCAAAGTGTCCAGGACGTGACTGCCCGCATAGCTGCGCGCTAATCGTCCCTGCCAGCACTGCTGTCGCGGGCGGCAAGACTGGATACATCTCCTCGATACTGGGCGCAAAGACATAGTCCGCTGCCACTGTGGCAAGCTTTGCCACATCGTCGTCCAGCGTGCGCGGGTAGCTATCAAAATCTTCACCTTCACCAAACTGCGTGGGATTGACAAAAATACTCACCACCACGATATCAGCGTGTTGCTTGGCGATGTTTACCAGCTCAAGGTGGCCATCATGCAGATTGCCCATCGTCGGCACCAAAGCGATAGATTGCTGAGTGCGATGCGGCTGCAGCGCTGCACGTAAGTCTGATATCTGCTGATAAATGATGGGCATGATAAAGCCTTCTGTTCTTAATAATCGTAATTGCCGAAAAACAAAGTCAAACTCACTAGAATTGTCAAACTATCATCAATCCAACTTAAAATTAGCTAAATTGATGCTGGATGGTAGGAAAGCTGCCCTCACGTACCGACTGCTGATACAGGGCAAATGCGCCTTCAATACTGCCAGCACGATTGCGCTCATCGGTCAAAAAATCATGAACAAAACGCGGCACGCGGCCGTGCGCCATACCGAGCATGTCATGCATGACCAGCACTTGACCATCAGTATCTGCGCCTGCGCCGATTCCGATCACTGGTACTGCGACTGCTTGGGTCACCGCTTTGGCCAGCTCAGCGGGCACACACTCTAATACTAGCAGCGCTGCGCCTGCATCGACGACGGCTTTGGCATCAGCCAGTAGCTTGTCTGCTGCCATCTCACCGCGGCCTTGGATTTTATAGCCACCAAAGACATTGACCGACTGCGGCGTCAGCCCCAGATGCACACACGTTGGGGTGCCTGCCCGCGCTAAGGTTGTGACCAGCTCGCACAGCTCACGACCACCTTCTATCTTTACCACGTGCGCGCCCGCCTGCATCAGCTTGCGGCTATTGACCACCGCTTCTGGCAACGTGACGTAGCTCATAAACGGCAGATCCGCCAAAATCAAAGCGCTACTGTTACTCCGAGCGATATTGGCGGTATGATAAACCATATCGTCAACCGTGACTGGCAGCGTTGAGTCATGGCCTTGAACGACCATCCCCAAACTATCACCGATTAAGATCGTGTCAATTTGCGTCTTGTCCATCATCCGCGCAAACATCGCATCATAGCAGGTTAGGCACGTAAACTTGGTGCCTTCTTTTTTAAACTTATTTAGCGTAGATAACGTCGTCATATAGCCCTCAATCTCTTTGATTATCAGCTGAATATCTGGCGAGCGCACCGCTCATGAGTTACTTTTTAATAACTTGAGACCTGTCCAATCGCAGCTTGGTGGATAGTCCGCAATCGGCTTGCCCAATACCTGTAACTCTGGTGCTATCTCACGTAGCGGCAGCAAGACAAAGTTACGCTCACACAATCCAGCATGCGGTATGGTCAGCTTAGCGTCCGTCATTTGCAGCTGATTATATAACAAAATATCGACGTCTAAACTGCGCTCACCCCAACGGCGCAATCGCGCGCGTTTTGCCTGTGCCTCTAGCTGCTGACAAAACGCCAATAGCTCAAACGGCAATAACGTCGTCTCAAACCCCGCGACCGCATTGATAAAGTCAGGCTGGTCTTGTGGACCCATCGGCGCTGACGCATAAAACGATGACACCCGCAGATGACGTATCTGCGCATGCGCTTGTATCGTGTTGAGCGCAGTCTGTAGATGTTCGGTCGGCGAGCCCAGCTCATTGGCCAAATTACTACCCAACCCCACATAAGCGCATGCCCACTCTGCCGCGTCCTGATGACTGCCGTGATCAGTTGTGCTATTGACATCTGCGGCACCATCGGTGCTTTGACTGTTATGAAGGCGATTATTCATACCATTGGCTCTCACAGTCACCGATCAAGCGCCTTCAACACTAGGCTGTCGACGGCGACGCTTTGCGGGTATCGGGCCTTTATCCGTCTCTATCAGACTGATGAGCGGCTGAGGCATTGCAGTTTGTGTTTTTTTGCTTGTGCTGGGCGCGGACGTTAGCAGCAGGTTTTGGCGCTTGTTTTGCATAAGCCTTAGCCGGCTTTACAGATGTTTGCTCGCTGGCATCGGTCGCTTGCGGTTTGGTCGTAGTAGCAGTACTGCTGGGCTGACGGCGGCGACGCTGATAAGGTATCGGCGCATTATTGAGACTCACCAGTGCTGGCGACTGGGCAACCGTGAGCGCAGGCTTATCTGACACCGATGCGACGGCTGTGTGCTTATCCTCGCGGCTAACGGCTTGAACCGATGGCGTCTGCTGTGTTGTGGATGGGTTTTCTGCTTGCGCCTTTGATTGTTTTTGCGGCTGTTTAGGCGCGGCTTGCTGTTTGTCTTGAGCAGCACTCTGAGCCTCTTTATCTTGCGGCAGCTGTTTTTTTAGCGGCGGTACGACTTTTTCGTGCTCGATGACAAACAATGGCTTTGGCGCGGCAGGCTTTTTGTGCGACTTCTTGATAGCGGCCAGTGACAATTGCTGCAATTGTGCCAGCTCCGCCTCGTCCTGCGACAATGGCTGATTTTCGTCATGACGACCAGCGCTTGACTTACTGTTTGGCTGACTATTTGATTTGCTAGTCGCTGGCTGTGATTTGGCACGGCGACGACGCGCAGGAATACCGCCTGTATCAGCGCTGTCTTTTTGAGGCGCATTTGATGTCTTGGACGACGCGGTATCTGTCACGCTATCGATGCTGCTATCTGACTTTTGGTTTTGGCGATTGCGCCCACGGCCGCGTTGGCCTTTTTTGTAAGCGCCGCGGCGTATGTTTTCATCAAAATCAGCGATGGCTTGCTGCTTGTCTCTCTCGGACAAGGTTTGATAAGTCTGCCACCATTCGCCCATACCATTGGTCGACTCAGACAACGGATGCTCGGCATCGCCGCACTGCTCACGCAGCAATAAAAAATCAAAACCTGCGCGAAAACGTGGATGCTCAGAGAGCTGGACGATTTGCTTGTTACGCGGTGCGGACAGTTTGGGCTGCAAAATCCAGATATCACGGATAAATTGCTCAGCAAACTTTGGAATGGCAGTTTTGATACGCTGACGGTCGATGACTTTGCCAGCGGCGTGCAGTTGCGCATCGGCAAAAGGCATGTTGCGTTTTTTGGCTTTTTCTAGCTGGTGCAGGTAGTTTTCCCACAATAGCGCCGCATAAAAGAACGCCGGATTGATGCTTTTGCCAGCAGCGATGCGCTTATCGGTATTGATCGCCACTTGCTTGACCAGTGCGCTTGGCTCAGCAGGTGGATAAATGACCAAGCTATCCATCGCCCCTGACTCAAACAATAACGGCAATAGCGGTACCAAATAGCCACCGGTAAACATCTTTTGCGTCTCGTCATAGAGACGATGCGGCGATATTTGCTCAAGTAGCGCCCAGTTGTCCTCATGGAACTGCTCCGCCAATGCCTCATCAAACTCAAAGCCAAGCTTGGCCTTAAAACGCAGCGCCCGTAGCAGACGTACAGGGTCTTCTTCGATACGAGTAGGCGCGTGGCCAAGCAGACGAATGATGCGATTGTCGATATCGTCAAGCGCGCCACAAAAATCATGGACCACGCCTTTGAGTGGTTGATAATAGAGCGCATTGATAGAAAAATCACGACGGGCAAAGTCTTGTTTGATATCGCCCCAGACATTGTCGCGCAAAATCATACCATCTTGGTTGGTATTGGCGTTGTTGGTCGGTGGTCCGCGAAACGTCGCCACTTCAATCAGCTCACGGCCAGAATACACATGCGCCAATTGAAAGCGGCGACCGATGATACGACAGCGCTTTCCAAAGACGTCTTTGATCTCATGCGGCTTGGCATCCGTCACTGCGTCAAAGTCTTTTGGACGCAGACCCAATAATGTGTCACGCACTCCGCCCCCGACGATATAGGCATCAAACCCAGCTCGGGTCAATGTGGCAATGACTTCAGTAATGGAATTGGGTAATTCAGATTTATTCAGTTCTAACTGCTTGGCGGCACGCTCGGCCATGCATCTACTCCTCGCCGGTATTCTTTGATCACCCCTAACAGACACAGTGTTTATCAGGCGGATGTAACGACTAGTTTAACAAATTTTGCGCCTGCTGGGTGTGTTATGACCGTTACTTACGTGCTATTTTGTCAATATTCGCCTTGATTATTGCCAAACGTCTTTATTCATCTTGTACGCTGATGCGCGCTCGGTTTTTCTCAACGGTCTTCTGACCGATGCCTTTGACCTTTGCCAAGTCATCGACCGTCTGAAAACCGCCAAACATCTCGCGGTATAAAACAATCGCCTGCGCCTTACTACTACCGATACCGTGCAGCGAGACCAGCTCGCCTTCACCGGCACGATTGATATTGACCACCGTTTGCGTGCGTGCTTGCAACTGCGCGGCCTCTTGCGCCAATAAAGACGCGTATGCTTGCTGCGGACTAGCAAAACAAGTCGCTGCCAAGGCTTCGCTTAGCATGAGCGTCATGATAAGCACTGCCCCAGCGGCAGCCGCACCGACTACGCTGACGGCTGTGCTGAGCATAGCACCGATCAAGCCAGGCTTATGATGAGCGTTCATGTCGTTTTGCCGCCTCCCACAAGGCATCCATCTCCTCAATATCGCTATCTTCCAAGCTTTTACCTAACTGCGCTAACTGATCTTCGATATAACCAAAGCGCGACTTAAATTTATGAACGCAAGTTAAAGTCGCCGCTTCGGCATCAAGGCTGAGCTTGCGCGCCACATTGACCAGCGCAAACATACAATCGCCCAGCTCTTTTTCGATATCGCTAATATTGGCTTTTATCTCCGCCTTGGATTTATCCCTAACCTCCGTCTTTAACTCCTCGATCTCTTCTTCTAACTTCTCAAACGCGCCGCTGATGCCGTCCCAATCAAAGCCTAGTTTTGACGCTTGTTTTTGTACATCTTGCGCTTGCATCAGCGCACTACCTGCCTTCGTCGCATCCAAACGCCGACGCGGTTTGCCCCGCGCTTCGTCGATTCGCCGCTCCTCTGCTTTTATCTCATCCCAGCGCGCTTTGACCGCCGCGTCGTCTGTCAGGGTCTCCTCTTCAAAGACATGCGGGTGACGGCGAATGAGCTTCTGTTGCAAGGTAGTAATCACATCGCTCATATCGAAACGCCCTTGCTCAGCGTAGAGCTGGCAATGAAACACCACTTGCAGCAGTACATCACCCAGCTCGCCCTTGATGTCTTCGTCATCATCCGCTTGTACCGCTTCGCCAAGCTCGTAGGCCTCCTCAATGGCATAAGGAATCAGGCTATGATTGGTCTGTTTTTTGTCCCACGGACAGTCAGCACGCAGCCGCGCCATCAAGGCAAGTAAATCATCAATCTGGCCGGTGGCATCAGGGGTGCCCTGTACAGGCGTGGGTGGCAATGTGGTTTGCTCTAACGGTTTCATAAAAGACGCTCTTGTTTTTGCGGGTTGGTTCCTGTGACAGCTAGTGTATCATTGAATAGCAACTGGCTTATAATGGTATAAATACCGCCATTCACTGTTTATTGTTTATTAAAGGAATATATCATTATGCCCACCTCTACCGTCCCCAGCTATCAACCAGCGTCTGAGTTTCCACCGATGACGATTGGCTCATTTAAGGCCTATGATATTCGCGGTGAGCTCGGCGTTAGCCTTGATGAAGACATCGCTTATCGTATTGGTCGCGCCTTTGCGCAGATATTGTTTCAGCGGTATCAGCACGCAGCCGCTACTCAAGACAGTGAGCTGGCGACGCTAAAGCCCGCTATCGTCATCGGCAGCGACATTCGCCACTCAAGTGAGGAGCTGAAACAAGCAGCCATCAAAGGGATAGTCGATGCAGGCGTCGATGTCATCGACCTTGGTATGACCGGTACTGAGGAGGTGTATTTTGCCACCAGCCACTATGCGGCTTTAGGCGGTATCGAAGTCACCGCCAGTCACAATCCGATCAACTACAATGGCCTAAAGCTGGTCAAAGAGCAGTCAAAGCCCATCAGCGCTGATGATGGTCTGGCCGAGATTCAGGCATTGGCAGAGTCTGGGCAATTTACCAGCAGTGATAAATCCGGGGCATTGCAGCTGTTGACAGATAAAAGCGCCTATATCAATCACTTGATGACCTTTATCGACACCGACAAGCTCAAATCGCTAAAGCTGGTCATCAACTCTGGTAACGGTAGCGCCGGCCCTGTCGTTGATTTATTAACTGATAAGTTGACGCAAGCGGGCGCGCCGATCGACATCATCACACTGCATCACACCCCTGATGGCAGCTTCCCCAACGGCATCCCCAATCCGATGATTACTGCCAACCGAGCCGCGACGCAGCAAGCGGTTTTGACTCACAAAGCTGATCTGGGTATTGCCTTTGATGGCGATTTTGATCGGTGTTTTTTGTTCGACGAGACAGGCGAGTTTATCGATGGTAGCTATGTGGTGGGTATGCTGGCGCAGGCCTTTTTAAATAAATATCCAAACGAGTCCATCGTCTATGACCCACGAGTGATATACAACACCGAATCGGTGATTGACGATCTCGGTGGCAAGGCAGTAATCAGTAAGTCTGGGCACTCCTTTATCAAGCAAGTCATGCGCGAGTCGGGCGCGGTCTATGGCGGCGAGATGTCGGCACATCACTACTTCCGCGACTTCTTCTATTGCGACAGCGGCATGATTCCGTGGCTACTGACCATTGAACTGCTATCCATCACCGGTAAGACGCTGTCGGAGCTGGTCACCGGCTATATCAATGCCTACCCCAGCTCAGGGGAGATGAACTTTCGCCTAACCACAAATGACGCGCCCGCTATTATTAGAGCCATTGAAGACAAGTTTGCTGACCAAAACCCCAGCAAAACGACCCTTGACGGCCTAAGCCTCGACTTTGGCGACTGGCGCTTTAATTTGCGCGCCTCTAATACCGAGCCGCTCATTCGGCTCAATATCGAAACGCGCGGCGATCAGCCACTTTTGGCGGATAAGATACAAGAGATCGAGCAGTGGCTGGCGGCACAAGGGGCGATGCCAGCATAAAGCCTTTACCTTGGTACAAAGAGTGTTAATGGTCAGATAATAAAGGCTCGCTAGTGAATATGAGCGCGCCTTTATTTCGCACGACCGATGCCCATATAACTCCCTACCAAAGCTGCAATTTGTGAGCGGCTCATGGCGTTTTGCGCATCAAATATCGGCATGGCGTACTGGTTGATTTTGCCAATATCTAACTGATCGCGCGGCGACCAACTGATGATAAAAATAGCCTGCGCCTCTGCTAGATGCTGATAAGGCTGGGTAACCAGCTCCAGCAGCGACTGCTGCCCATACAGCACGGTCAGCTCATGTTGCGCCTTATCACTATAGACCAGTGTGCGGATATTGTACGACCATAGTAAAGCGAGTAACGGATGAATGGCCGAGCCTGAGGTGCGTCCTGAGCCAGCCTTATAACTACCGCCCCAAATCATCACGGTTTGATTATCGATAAACCCATCAAAATACTGCCAAAACTTACGAAATATCAGCTCTTTTTGATCCTCATTGATATGTATGACCGACTCTAAGAGCGGCATATCTAGGCTACGTGCTTGGCTAGTTTGCTGCAGCTGCTGCAGTTCACTTGGCAGAGTGTTGCCACCAAAGCCCCACCCAGCTTGTAAGTAACTACTGCCCACCCGCTGATCTAAACCCATGATACGGCTGACTTGCCCAATATCGACGTTTTGACTATCTGCCAAGCGTGACATCTCATTCATAAAACTCACCCGCGTCGCCAGCATCGCCATGATGCTACTACGAGCAAACTCAATGGTCGCGATATCGGCATGATGGGACGCGCTTGCATGCTGCATCAATGGCTTTAATATGGCCAAATGCTGACTACTCTCTGGCGTTTTTTCGCCTAGTAGCCACAAGGAAGGGTTTAACATCGAGCTATAAGCATCGCCGTCTTTTAAAAACACAAAGGGCACATAATACACCCACGCCCGCTGCAGCCGCTGTGCCAGTGCAGCCACCTGCCCTAATGCCTGAATACCGCTCATGATCAGCGGTAGCGACTGCTGATGACTGTGGTTAAAGGCGGTAATCCAGCCGTCCTCTAGCCATATCGCGTCAATACTGTCTAAAAATAGCCAATATAGCGCCACGCTGGCTGGTTTGGGCGGATTATCAGCGTCGTTATGAGTGCCATCACCCGTTTTATCATAGTGCTGCAACAGCTGGTCTGCACTATTGGGTAACGCGTGGTGACTGATCATCTGCTGCTGTTCATACATCTGCCACAGTGCTTGCAGATGATGCTCAAAACCATACTGCTCTAACTGCTGGGCCAGTAGGACTTTATCAGCATACAGATGCACGCACTGACCGAGGCTTGCCAGCACCACCGCACTGGCGATGGCTTCGATGCTATGACCGACCAGCACACAGGCATCAGGTTCCTTTACTGGCTTTGCTTGCCAGCCCCGCGGGTCAGACAAACGCTTATCACTATTATCCGTGCTCATGATGTTACCTTGTAAACTGATGATTATAGGCTTTAAGACAGCTGATTGATGTGGCGTAGCAGCTGATCGGTGGAGCTATCAAACTGCCCTTCACGCTCATCTTGCATGGCATGATATACGGACTCCGCCATCTGCTTACCCATCTCAACCCCCCATTGATCAAAGGGGTTGATATCCCAGATGCTGGCCATGACATAGACCTTGTGCTCATACAGCGCAATCAGCGCGCCTAGGCTATGCGGGGTCAGCTCATCGAGCAAGATAGTGGTTGACGGCTGGTTACCGCGGTAGTATTTGTATTTATCAGCAGCGCTATCGGCTACGCTATCACTGCCAGCTGTCGCAACGGCGGCATTCCCAAAGGCCAGCACTCGGCTTTGAGCCAGACAGTTGGCGAGCGACAGCTCATGCTGCTGCTGCAGCGGTGCGTTTTTTTGCTTATCATGATAACGGCGCACGCAGGCGATAAAATCACATGACACCTGCTGCGTGCCTTGATGCAGCAGCTGATAAAACGCATGCTGCGCATTGGAGCCGATCTCACCCCATAGTATCGGGCAAGTATCATAGTCGAGACGCGTGCCGTGCTGGGTGACTGACTTGCCATTACTCTCCATCTCCAGCTGGGTTAAGTAGCTTGGCAGATAGCTCAAACGCCCATCATACGGCAGTACCGTGTGGGCATTGACGCGTAAAAAAGTACTGTTCCAAACAGCAATCAAACCCAATAAGACCGGTAAATTCTCTGCAAAGTTAGCATGAGCAAAGTGCTCATCCATACTGTGCGCGCCTGCCAATAGCGCCTTAAACCCCGCCATACCAATCCGAATGGCCAACGCAAGGCCGATCGCCGACCACATCGAAAACCGCCCGCCGACCCACTCCCATAGCTGTAGCTGATGCTCAGGATGAATCCCCCACGCGCGCATCTTTTCGCTATTGGCAGAGATACCGATGAAATGCCGGCGCAGCACGCTGTCCTCTGTACCCGCATGGCGTTTGGCAGTAGCGAGCAACCATGACAAGGCCGTCTTGGCATTGGATAAGGTATCTACGGTACCAAAGGATTTGGAGGAGATAATAAATAAAGTGGTCTCAGGATTGAGGTGCTTGAGTAGGTTGTCCAGCTGGGTGCCGTCCATGTTGGAAACAAAATGCACGTCGATATCTGTATCGGCCCATTCATCAAGCGCCGTCGTCGCCATCAAAGGCCCAAGATCTGA
>NZ_JAPEHS010000046.1:0-18933 GCF_028823565.1 Psychrobacter sp. A3 | reverse complement strand
TACGTTTAAAAATAGCATCCCAGTAGCGCTATGCGCTTTTTAGAGTGCATCGGCTATATAGCTTATATGTGCCTCATAAGCTTGTTAGTTTACCCAACTGCATAACACTTGACTACCCTTTACGTTACGCATCCCCCTCCCAGAAAGTACAGATTTGTTAAAAACCTAACCCAGCAAAGCCTTTTTCATCAAAACCGTTGTCAAAAAGTTGTCAAAAAAACGCATAGCGTACTTCCGCTTCCGCATAGCCATGACTTATATCCATCTACTCAAGCGTAGGGTTTGTCAACACCCGCGTTATCCCTTATGATGATTGGTCTCTAGCAGCGATTTATCGATTACCTTTTGCTCATTGTTTATCCGCGGACTCTCTATGACCCAACACTTTATCGTCGTCGGCAATCCCATTGCCCACAGTAAATCCCCTGAGATTCATGCCCAGTTTGCCGCTCAGACGGGGATAGATATCAGCTATCAGCGTCAATACTGTCCTGATGATGCCGCCAGCTTTACTGCGCTGCTCGAAGCGTTTTTTCATGGCGGTGGCGTGGGTGCCAATGTCACCGTGCCGTTTAAACAAGTCGCCTATGCATGCTGCGCGGCGCGTGGCGGCTTGTCTGAACATGCCAAGGTAGCAGGCGCGGTCAATACTTTATGGTTAAATACAACATTGTTAAAAAACGGTGCTTCCGTCTCTGAGGCCATTTATGGCGATAACACAGACGGTCAAGGTTTGGTCAATCATATACTGAGCTTGGGCTGGCCACTTGCAGGCGCGCGCGTGGCACTGATCGGCGCTGGTGGCGCAGCTCGCGGGGTGATTTTGCCACTGATTCAAGCAGGTATCGGTGATTTGAGCATTGCCAATCGCACAGTGAGCAAGGCGGAGGCGTTGGCTTGTGAGTTGAGCGCTGCAAGCGACGTGATTGACGCACATACTATCTCGACCTGCGCGACAAGCGAGCTGACAGGAGCCTTTGACATTATTATCAATGCCACCTCTATTGGGCTATCTGGTCAGACGTTGCCACTGGCAGATACGCTAACGGCTCATTATGCCTATGACATGATGTACGGACGCACGCTGCCTTTTTTGCAGCACTTTGCCACTCGCGGCGCACAGACATCGGACGGTTACGGCATGCTCATCGGCCAAGCAGCCCTGAGCTTTGAGCGTTGGACGACGCAAAAGGTAGATGTTGCTGTAGCGACTGCGGCGTTACATGATAAATAATACTGTGATAAATAGCGCTTAACCAACACGCGCCAGCAGCCAGTTTTCTATACGCCTTAATGGGCGACGTAGGCGCATCGAATGCATGGCCAGCCCGCCACCTAGGCCGGCCACGCAGCCGAGCGCCGTATCAAGCATCCGCGCACGCATGACTTCCTCGGCTATCGGTGCCACCATCGAGGCACTGCCGTACTCAGCGATAAAGATAGTCAGCGGCGTAATAAAGATCACGGCCAGACCATAATGCCGATCGACCAATGACTCGATCAACAGCATCATCGCGAGTATCGAGGCGGCCACGCCCCACTGCGACAGCCCCCACGACAGCATCCAGCCGGCGACCGCCATGCCAACGATAGTGCCGAGTAGTCGGTGTAGCTGCTTGATCCACATCGTGCGTAGCTGCATGCCCTGAATGATGATAAAACAGCTCATCGCCGCCCAGTAAGGATAGGGCATCTCAAAAAACATGGCGAGCGCTAAGGTTAGGCTGACAAAGCCCGCCACAATCGCACTATCACCGATCGTATCTGCTTCATAATGATAGACAGGCGCAGGCGCGACCGTATGCGTCATCAACAAAAACAGCGTATACAGCGCCGCCAATAACATCGACGCCCCGCTGCCCAAAACCATCAGCCCCATCGCCGCTGGCACCTGCTCCAGTGGTGTCGGCATAAACAGTGCTATCGCGCCTGCCATCATCACAAACAATCCTGCAGGTGGCGGCTGACGATAGTAACGCCCCAGCAGCACGACCCCAAAGGCCATCAGCACAAACACCGGCAACCTAAGCCATGGCAACTGCTGAGCTATCAGCCCCAAAGCAAAGCTCATCGCCATCGCAAACCCCCATGCCATGACCGTCACCAACCGATACGGCAAAGTACCCACCAGCGGTAGGTTTAAGATAATCATCGCCCCCAGCGACGCCTTAATACCTGAAGGCAGCGCATCAAAATATGCCCCGACAAACACCGGAAAACTAATAGCAAGCGCGGCGATAATGGGCATGTGCCACGGTCTTTTGCTGCGATTTACCTTAAGCAGATGATCCAGCTCGCCATCGATGAGCGACTTGATACGAGTCCACAAGGCGGTGCGCCAAACGACATGCTGGTTGCGTAGTTTTTTGCCCATAATTGGCCTACTGTCTCCTAGATATAGGTTGCTTTAGTCGGTGGCCTACCCTGCTCTTTAGGTAATGCTTGCTTAGATAGTGCCTGCTGATTATTGTCATGCTGCTCTTACTCCTAGACCGCTGTGATAACGGCGGCCACAAAAGTAGAGCACTGATATAAAAACACTGATATAAAGGTGTTGATATAAAAGTGCTAAGATAAGACTGCTAAAAGAAAAGTGATGAAAGTAACAGACTAAAAAAAGCCCCATCATTCGCATCTTAACAAAACTAAAAGTAATAAACTTTTATTAAAAACATGAATATTAGTTATATATTGTATATTTGTACGCATAGAAGATTTATACTCATACAAATGCCATAGCAGCTGACTTTTATTAAGGACGTTTGTAGAGCTTTCATGGAAGACATCGACTGGCTGCTCTTCCCTCCAAGACCACTGACAGACGACCAGCAGACCATTGGTTATCAAATAGAGACAGTGTCTACCTCTATCCCAAATAAGTAAAGATCGCTTACATAAACACTGGCTCAACGACTGCGCCACAAGCCTATGAGAGCGAACCAACCAAAGAGAGTGATTA
Source organism: Psychrobacter sp. A3 (assembly GCF_028823565.1). Taxonomy (NCBI): domain Bacteria; kingdom Pseudomonadati; phylum Pseudomonadota; class Gammaproteobacteria; order Moraxellales; family Moraxellaceae; genus Psychrobacter; species Psychrobacter sp. A3. The sequence continues at coordinate 15,974 of NZ_JAPEHS010000046.1, read as the reverse complement.
TGTTAACTTACAAAGCACCCTTACGTGATATCAAATTTTTGATCAACGATGTGTTTGATTATCAGACGCATTACAAAAGCTTAGACAACGGCGAAAACGCTGATCCCGAAACCGTCGATATGATCTTGCAAGGCATGGCGGATTTTGCCGAAAACGTCCTATCACCACTTTACCAGCCTGCTGACGAAGAAGGCTGTCATTTTGACAACGGTGAAGTCACTACCCCAAAAGGCTTTAAAGAAGCCTATCAGCAGTTCGTCGAAGGCGGCTGGCAAGGCATCTCATACCCTGAAGAGTACGGCGGTATGAACTTGCCGATGTCCATCAACCTCATTAAAGCTGAGATGATCGGAACGGCCAACTGGCCATGGGCGATGTATCCAGGCCTATCTACTGGTTGTATCAACACCTTATTACAGTACGGCTCTGATGAGCAAAAAGCCATCTATCTACCAAAGCTGGTCGAAGGCTCATGGTCAGGTACCATGTGTCTGACTGAGCCGCAGTGTGGTACCGATTTGGGACAAGTAAAATCAAAAGCCATCCCGCAAGAAGACGGTACGTATAAAATCAGCGGCACCAAAATCTTTATCTCAAGCGGTGAGCACGACCTAACAGATAACATCATTCACATTACTTTAGCACGCCTACCCGATGCCCCAGAAGGCACGCGCGGTATCTCGCTCTTTATTGTACCAAAATTCACGCCCAATGCTGAAGGTGAGGCCGGTGAACGCAATGCAGTCGTCTGGTTCAATTGAGCACAAAATGGGTATCAGCTCGTCTTCGACCTGTGTATTGAACTTTGATGGTGCGACTGGTTATCTTATCGGTGAGCCACACAAAGGCCTAAAAGCCATGTTTACCTTTATGAATACTGCTCGTATCGGTACAGGTATCCAAGGTCTGGCACATACGGAGCTGTCTTTCCAAAACGCCTTGCCTTATGCCAAAGAACGCCGCTCTATGCGCACCTTATCAGGTACCAAAGACCCTGAAAAAGTGGCTGATGCAATCATCCACCACGCTGACGTACGCCGTATGCTACTGACGCAAAAAGCCTTTGCTGAAGGTGGTCGTTCGATGATCTATCATTCAGCGCGCTATGCGGACAAAATGGCACAAGGCGTGGCCAATGGCGATGAGGCAGAGTTTGAGAAATGGGATGACAAGCTAGGTTTTTATACCCCTATCCTAAAAGGCTTCTTAACTGAGCTGGGTATCGAAGCGGCCAAACACGGTCAGCAAGTCTATGGCGGCCACGGCTATATCAAAGAATGGGGTATGGAGCTGATTGCTCGTGATGCCCGTATCGCAACCATGTACGAAGGTACCACGGGCGTACAGGCACTAGATCTACTGGGCCGTAAAGTTATCTTGCAATCTAAAGGTAAGATCATCCGTGATTATACCTCAAGCATCATGAAATGGTGCGGCGAGTATGCGCTGGATAAAGACATGCGTAAGTTCGTTTGGGCATTGACCAAGCTATGTGCTGAGTGGAACACCTTGACCGTTCGTCTGATGCTGATGGCACGTAAAGACCGCGAAATCATCTCTGCGGCCTCTGATGACTTTTTGATGTACTCAGGCTATGTGATGATGGGCTATCACTGGGCGCGTATGGCAGCGGTCGCGTATGACAAGCTCGAAAACGGCGGCACAGAAGCGCCAGAGTTTTACCAAGCCAAGATCCAAACCGCTGAGTTTTATTTTGATAAAATCTTACCACGCACCTCAGGTCATGCTGAAAGTATGGTTGCCCCAAGCGAGAGCATGACAGCGATGGATATCGACAGCTTTGCTTTCTTAGACTAAGATTGCCTCTTGCGCCTATGCATTAGGCGCTTTTTTATGGTTAACTAAAAGTCAGAGAATAAATTAGAACCATAGTTATCAAATAATAGACATCCAAAAACAGACAGCTGATAAACAATAACTTAATAAGGAGGCAGTGATGTTGTCGATTAATAATAAAACCACTTTATCACGCGCACGAGTGCTAAAAACGCTGTTGCTAAGTGCCACATTAATCAGCACTGGCACAAGTAACGCGCTGGCTAAAACTGGCGATACCACCATTCATTTTGCCAAAGGCGCTGTTAGTAGTGTTGTTACTGGTAAATTAAAACCTAATGAAGATGAGCGCTGGTATCGTTTTAATGCAAGCGCTGCGCAATACGCCATTATCAATATTGCGCCACTTGCTGGCACGCCTGAGACTGCCAATGTTGGTGTGCTGTACATGCCAAACGGCAAATATGACGGCACCAAAGGCGGGGTTATTTATCAAGGCTGCTTGCCTGCCACTGGCGAATATCGCTTGCGTATCGCACGCAATTTGATGGCAACTCACGGTAAAACCGCTGGTTATAAAGCCGAGGTGATGATATTGCCTAAATATGCCAGTAAGGCATTGTGCGAAAATAACTAGGTTATAAACGGGCGTCTTTAAAGGCTAGCTAAGCATTTTTTTATGATAAATCACGCTGATCTCTTCTACCTCAACACATATCTGGATGTCTGCACGCCCTGATTGCTGTTCACTTAATGTCTCTTCTATGGCATCTGTCAATAACTCAGCAAGCTGATGCCGTATGACTTCATTGCGGCCGCTCATAATTTTTAGATGCGCATAGACAAAGCCGTTACGTTGCTCATCATCCTCTACGCCGACCAAAAATGTCTCAATCGGTACGATGCGCGCTTTGATATCAGCAGGCTTACCAAAGTGCCCACTGTCCCATAGCGCTTGATTTAGTACTTTAAGAAATGACTCTTCATGAGCAATCATAACGTTTGGCGACACTTGAATGGTTAAATGCGGCATGGATAAAATCCTTATTAAAAATAGCAAATCTGCCAATAAGCAGCGCAAACACTATTAAGAGTAAATGACAAAAGCGCAGATAAGAGCAAATGACAAAGGCGCAGAATAAACGGCGTGTAGAATTTTTCTTAACCATTTTTAATCATCAATGATATCTGCAAAGCGCGCAGTAAGTGTGGTCGCCAATTGCTCAGGTGGCAATTCGATCTCTAAGCCACGGCGACCGCCACTCACATAAATACTTACTTGCTCTTGGGCTGCGGCATGGATGAGCGTCGGTAAGCGCTTTTTTTGTCCCAATGGGCTGACACCGCCGAGCACATAGCCCGTCGTCCGTTCGACTAGTTTGGGGTCGGCCATTTGTACTTTTTTACAAGGCAGCATTTTATTAGATGATAAAGCTTTGGCCATTTTTTTGAAGTTTAAGGTCTTATCAACGGGCAATATGGCCACGGCAAGCGCGCCTGCATCGCTCGATACCACTAAAGTCTTAAAGACTTGAGCGGCATCTACGCCCAGTTTTTCTGCCGCCTCAAGACCAAAAGAGGCCGCTTGTGCATCATGGGTGTATTCGTGTAATTGATAATCTAGACGGTGTTTTTTGGCAAGATTGATAGCAGGCGTCATAGGGGGTTCACTTACCTTTTTTAATAGATACATTCTAATAGATATCAGAACAGAGCGGTTTTCATCAGTCAGTGCGTCCATTATTACGCTAAACGGGTCAACTTTCAAACGATTGTACCGCCAGCTGCGCGCGCCTAGCCTTGTTTTTAAATACTGTCTTTCGTTGCTGTCCTTAAGTGCTGTCTTTAAGCGCTGTTCTCGCTTACTGCCTGATGACTGATAGATAAGCGATGACCGCTGGCATATGAATATTAGTAGTATATACAGACAGCATATATCGCTTTGCTGGCTTTTATGGCATCATAAGCGCACTATATTTGATGATTTTTGATACTGATTATGATACCGAAGTTCCTAAAAAAACGGATTTTTAAAGCGCCCGTCACCACGGACAACGCCGCAACTGACGCAAACCCAGTCACGCCTAAGCCTTATGCAAATGCTCCGATCAATCAGCTATATCGCAAGCTATCGGGACAAATGCTGGACGTCGCGGTCAAACCCAAACTACTAGGAGAGCTGCCTGAATTTGACAGCGATGATCAGACGCTCAGGTTTTATGTGCTGCAAGATTATTCGCGCTCCAATAGTATTTTGATTGACCTACAGACCCAAGAGCACAACCTGCCAACACGCCGCTATTATCTTTTTAAAGCACCCAAGTGCCAAAGACAGCCAACTCTCGCCGCGACTATCGCGTTTGGTCTCTGCGGTGTTACAGTATCCGGAGCTGAAGGTTCGGCTAGTGCCGGTGTCTATTTTGTGGGGACGCGCGCCAGAAAAAGAGGACTCGTTATTTAAGCTGTTGACCGCCGATAACTGGGAAGACCCTAGCATCACCAAGCAATTATTTAATATCGGAGTGATGGGGCGCGATACCTTTGTGCAGTTTCATCCGCCGCAGGACTTGCGCGCGCTGATCCACGAGCAGTTACATACCACGCCCGTAGAAGACGACCATGCTCAACCTGTCAGCGATGAGATGCCCGCTTATACCTTGACCACTGGCGTGGATGGCAATCGCGAGCTGGTGCGGATGTTGCAGCAGCAGCTCACCACCTATCTGGACAAGCAGCGCGCCAGTATGCTGGGCCCTGATTTATCAGACCGCCGCAACCTTGTAGACAAGCTCGTGTACTCGCCTGCCATCAAGCACGCGATAGAAGCCGAGGCCAAGGCTACGGGTACCAGCATACGCGAAGCGCGCAGTGTCGCCAAAGGCTACGCCAATGAGATGGTCAATAACTACTCTTACTCGATTATCAGAGTCTTTGAGCGCTTTTTGACTTGGCTGTGGACACAGCTCTATGATGGTGTAGAAGTGCATCATTTTGAGCGGGTACGAGAGCTTGCCACCGATCACGAGATTATCTATGTGCCTTGTCATCGTAGTCATGTGGATTATTTATTATTGTCTTATGTGATCTATAAGCGCGGCTTGAGCATTCCTTATGTAGCAGCCGGTGATAACTTAGATGTGCCAGTATTAGGGCCGTTATTACGCGGCGCGGTCGCTTTTTATATTCGTCGTAGCTTTCGCGGTAACGCGCTTTATACCGCGGTGCTGCGCGAGTATATGCACACCTTAATCAGTCGTAGCACCCCTATTGAGTACTTTATCGAAGGGGGGCGTTCGCGCTCAGGCCGTCTGCTGCCGCCAAAGATGGGGATGCTAGCGATGACGGTACACAGTCAACTGCGCAAAACCAATAAGCCTGTGGTGTTTATTCCGACTTATATCGGTTACGAACGCATTATGGAGGGCGGCACTTATATCGGTGAGCTAAAAGGTAAGCCAAAAGAGTCAGAGTCGGTGGTTGGCTTATTAAAAGCCAGCAAAAAGATCGAGCGTATCTTTGGTAATGTGCATCTAAGCTTCGGTACGCCGCTGCATTTGAGCGACTTTTTGCAAAAGTTCGAGGTAGAAGCAGACAGTCTACCTGCTGATCGTACAGATACGCTGCTCGATAACAAGGCTAGTGCGATGGTCGATAATATCGGCGTTAAAATCATGCAGCATATTAATAAGGCGGCAGTCGTCAATCCCGTTTCCTTATTGTCATTAGTGCTCTTATCAGCGCCAAAAGCGGCGCTCGATGAAGATATATGCCGCGAACAAATCGCCTTGTATCAGGGGCTCGCCCAGCAGCTGCCTTATGCCGATGATACTTTTATCACCGATATGAGCCCGCAGCAAATCATTGATTATGGTATCAAGCTCAAGCTCATCGAGCGCACGCCGCATATCTTAGGCGACATCATTCAGATTGCTGGCAAGCAGGCAGCGTTGCTCAGCTACTTCCGTAACAATATATTGCACGTCTTTATTTTGCTGTCGTTCTTATCGGCCTTGGTCGCTCGTAATGGCCGTATCGAGCGCAGCCGTTTGGACAATATTGCCACGCAGATGTATCCTTTTTTACAAAGCGAGCTGTTTTTGTACTATCCGGCGCACAGCCTAAACGATACCCTCAACAAAAAAGTCGATAGCCTGCTCGCTCATGGTCTTATCGTCGAGCTTGGCGATGGTATCTTGAGCGTCCCTGAGTCCAATAGTAAAGGCTATCAGCAGCTACAAGTACTGGCCACGCCTGTCGGGCAGAGTCTCGAGCGTTACTTTATGACCCTTGCCCTACTCGCGCAGCAAGGCTCGGGCAATCTGACTGAAAAAGAGGTCGTGGATTTGTGTCACTTGCTCGGTCAGCGCTTGTCGGTGCTATATGCCGACGACATTCCGGATTTTTTTGATCGGGCGTTGTTTACCAGCTTTATCAGTGCCTTGACGCGCCTTGACTACTTACAAAAAGATGAAGAAACTGGGGTGCTGACCTTTGATCATCGTATCAATGACATCGCTCACCATGCCAAGTACGTCCTGACGCCTGATATGATGCAAATCTTGCAGCAAGTCGCAAGCTTAGACGAAGAAGAGATTACCCACGCGATTACTGAGATTAGTAATAAAAAGCAGCGTAAATTTGGTCGTAAGCGTTAATTGATACCGTTATATTAAGCTACTCAAGATATTGAGCAGCTTAAAAAAAAGACCTCTAACTGATTAGAGGTCTTTTTTTATTGAGCACTATATTTTATTGAGTACCATAAGCACCGCTCTTAGGTAGAAATCTTTTTATACTTCATACGCTTAGGAGTAGCATCATCACCCATGGTCTTTTTGCGATAGGCTTCAAACTCAGAGTAGTTACCATCGAACCATACAGGGCCTTCTTCTTCGAACGCCAAGATGTGGGTGGCGATACGGTCAAGGAACCAGCGATCATGCGAGACGACCATGACGGTACCTGGGAATACTTGAATCGCATCCTCTAGCGCACGTAAGGTTTCAACGTCCAAGTCGTTCGAGGGTTCATCGAGTAGCAGTACGTTTGCGCCTTGCTTTAGTGTCTTAGCTAATTGCAAGCGGTTACGCTCACCACCTGATAATTGACCGACATGTTTCTGCTGGTCTGAGCCTTTGAAATTAAAGCGGCCAATATAGGCACGGCTTGGCGTGGTGTAGTCACCGACAGTAATCATGTCAAGGCCGTCTGATACTTCTTCCCAGACGGTCTTTTTGTCGTCTAGGTTGTCACGCACCTGACCAACATAGGCAACCTTGACACTTTCGCCCAGCTCGACTGAGCCAGTATCTGGGGTATCACGCTCGGTAATCATGTTAAATAGCGTGGTTTTACCCGCACCGTTTGGCCCGATGATACCGACGATGGCACCTGCTGGCACGTTAAAGCTAAGGTTTTCATAAAGCAAACGATCACCAAAAGACTTGGAGATATTGTTGACTTCGATGACTTTGTTACCCAGACGTGGACCAGGTGGAATATAAATCTCTGAGGTCTCATTTCGCTGCTGGAATTCTTTTGAGTTCAGCTCTTCAAAACGCTGTACACGAGATTTAGATTTGGCTTGTTGGCCTTTTTGATTTTTACGAATCCACTCAAGCTCTTTTTTCAGTGCTTTGGCAAAAGACTCTTCTTGCTTTTGCTGCTGCTCAAGACGGTTGTTCTTTTGCTCGAGCCACTCAGTATAGTTACCCTCATAAGGATAGCCATGGCCACGGTCCAGCTCCAAAATCCACTGCGCGACATTGTCTAAGAAATAACGGTCGTGAGTAATGGCGACGATGGTACCACTGTAGTTTTGCAAGAACTGCTCAAGCCATGCAACAGACTCGGCGTCCAAATGGTTGGTCGGTTCGTCAAGTAGTAGCATATCAGGACGTGACAATAGCAGACGGCATAGCGCCACACGGCGTTTTTCACCACCAGATAATTTGCTGACATCTGCATCCCATGGCGGCAGACGTAGCGCATCAGCGGCTTTTTCGAGCTGGGTATTTAGGTTATGAGCGTCCCACGCTTGGATGATGTCTTCCATCTTGCCTTGCTCTTCAGCCAGCTTATCAAAGTCGGCATCGGGCTCTGCGTATTCGGCATAAATCGCATCCAAACGCGCGAGCGCATCTAACGCCTCACGCATACCGTCTTCGACGTTACCACGGACGTCTTTGCTGTCATCAAGCTGTGGCTCCTGCGGTAGGTAACCGACTTTGGTACCTGTTTGCGCGCGCGCCTCACCACTAAACTCAGTATCGACACCTGCCATGATACGTAGCAAGGTAGACTTACCCGCACCGTTGATACCCAGCACACCAATTTTGGCACCAGGGAAAAACGATAGGTTGATGTTTTTTAGAATCTCACGCTTAGGCGGAACAAGTTTTGACACGTTGTTCATCGTGTAAATATATTGAGCCATTAACACTCCGATAGACTGCATAGACAAGGCGTGACAGTCGCACTTTGCACGGATGCTCAGTGGGCTGCGCCTCAAAAATCAGGGTTGTAAATTGTCTGCCATTATCGCATTGTGGCGCATACCCTGCAAGCGAGTAGACGGCTTTCGTGCCTTTTCTACTAAAGTATTGGATTAATTGGTGAAATATGCCAACCTTATCGAGTTTTTTGCCGACCTCAACGAGCCTTGACGATTTTGATAAGGGTAGGCTATCGTAACATTTACCCTATCTACGATTACCCGAAAGGGCTATAAATCTACTCGCAGGCAGCGCATAATAAGGCATAACGTATTCGGGCAGATCATAAATAAACAATGACGCCATCTATCATCGATCTAGAGCCTTTTTATAAGAAACATTGATCTAGAGCTTTCGTATAAGAGCCACTGTCTAAATACCCTCAACCTAAAGCAATCTAATAAAACCAACAACGGAGTATATGATGAGTACACAGGACTTTACCGCAGACAACGCCCCAACCATCACTCACAACGAGTCCGCAAACCGCTTTGAGACCACCATCGACGGTCATACAGGCTATATCAGCTATCAGGAGCGCGACGACAAGCTGGTGTATGACCATACCATCGTGCCAAGAGAGCTAGGTGGCCGTGGTCTTGGTACAGCACTGGTCAAGCATGCTCTCGACTATGCGCGCGCTCATGACAAAAAGGTGGTGCCGCAATGCTCATTTGTCGCCTCCTACATCAATAGACGACCTGAGTATCAAGACTTAGTATAAAAAATTTAGTATAAAATACTTGATATAACAGACTGTTCGCCAGTCAGCTGACGTCATCGTTATTTTTAATAAACCAAACCACATAACAATAAAGGTTATTAATATGAGTAGTTTATCTGACAAACAAATCAACCTACAGTTAGAAGATCTGGCAGGATGGCAACGTGAAGGCAATAGTATCGTCAAGACCTATCACTTTAGCGACTTTATCGAAGCCATGAGCTTTATGAATCAAGCCGCTTTTCATGCGGAGGCGCTCGAGCATCATCCTGAGTGGCGTAATATCTACAATGTGGTAGAAGTGCGCTTGACCAACCACGATACAGGTGGCATCTCAAGCTTGGATATCCGTTTGGCCAAACGCATGGAGCACATCATTCAGCCCAAACGCTTATAAGCGCTATCTGACAGACAAACATAGCAGCCAAAAAAAGTCCTCGATTCAAATCGAGGACTTTTTTTACCAAATATACTCAAGCATCTTGCCTGTATATTTAAACTTGCCTGTATATTTAAAATAGTTAAACATCTTAGCTGCTTAACTGCCGACTACATACGGCGGCTTACAAATGCGACGATAAATAAAATCACCGCCAATGCCAATAAAATATACGCAAAGTTTGCTGATAAGCCTGCGACACCGCCGAAGCCCAAGAAACTTGCTAACAATGCGATAACGGCAAAAATAATAGCCCAGCGAAACATAATCTTCTCCTTGAATGATAATCAAAACTAGATTGCAGATCTGTAGATCTGTCTGCTATCCCTTCTTTTCATACTCATTAATTGTTGTTTTTTTATACCTATTACAACGGCTTACGACCATAGATTAGCAACATTTGTCGCCAGACAACGTTCATTTTGGTAATAATATCGGTGGATTATGTAACCTTTGTAGCAAATCTTAATACTCGCCAAATCTTGTTTTTATTTATAAAGATTATGTGTAGCGACAGTTGGTGTTTTATAAGTCACGCTTTTTTTGTCCATTAAATCTGTTATAACCCCTCATAGTGACCCACTAAAAAGCAGCTAGGCGCAGTATGGAGCCATGTCCTAGTCATCAGCCTTGCTCTCACATTTTTAGATAATCAATTGAAAATAAAACTGTTATATAAGTTTAAACGCGCTACAGGTATAAATTTTACTTGCGTGCTGCCCTCCCAGAGGCTGCGCAACCTACGTTTAAAAAGAGCATCCCAGTAGCGCTATATTCTGTTTAGAGTGCATCGGCTATAGGGAACTGACTGTCGCAACCCAACCATAAAATGACTGTCAGTACTGCACTTGACCAGATGATCATTGAGCAAAAGTTGCTATGATGATGGTAGCTACGATAATGAACGAGCCGCTAAAAACAACCATTCATATAAGGAAGAGAATTATGGATACCAATACGGATACGACCAATCACACCGCTGCAAACAACACTGAAAAACGAGCCTATGCGGTCGTGCTCTATGGGGCGACCAGTTTTGTCGGGCAGATTACCGCTCATTACTTGACCCATTTTTTGTCAAATGCCAAAAACAAAGACGGCACACGACTTGCAGTCCAAACTTGCCAGCAAAGTCGATACCATCATTGCCAATAGTAACGACGCAGCCAGCCTCGATGCGATGACCAAACAAACCCAAGTCATCATCTCAACCGTCGGTCCCTACCTCAAGTACGGCGAGCCATTGATCAAGTCTTGTGCAGAAAATGGCACCGACTACGTTGATTTGACCGGTGAAGCCATCTTTATCAAAGACATGATGGATAAATATCAGGAGACGGCAAAGCAAAGTGGCGCTCGTATTGTCAACTCCTGTGGGTTTGATTCTATTCCTTCAGATTTGGGGGTTTATTTTACCCAAAAGCAAGCCGAAGAGAGATTTGGTGAGACATGCGATGTCATTCATATGCGCGTCAAGGCGGCAAAAGGCGGGCTGTCTGGCGGCACTATTGCCTCAATGGCAACGATATTTGAAGAAGTCGGAGAAGACAAATCGCGCCGCAAGCAAGTGGCCAACCCTTATTTGCTAAACGATGATAAAGACGCGCCAAACGTACGCCAAGACAACATCAGTAAACCAAAATATGACAGCGAGCACAAACGCTGGCTTGCGCCCTTTGTCATGGCCAGTATCAATACCCGTATCGTCCATCGTACCAACCAACTGCTCGGCTATGAGTACGGGCGTCAGTTTAAATACGATGAAGCGATGTGGATGAAGGATGGCGTCAAAGGTCAACTATCGAGCTATGCGATGAGCGCAGGCTTATTTGGATTTGCCACAGCGATGATGATCAAACCCAGCCGTGAGCTACTATCTAAGCATGTGCTGCCCAAGTCAGGCTCTGGCCCTTCTAAAGAAGAGCAAGAAAACGGCTACTTCGATATTCGTCTGTTTGGTCAAACCACTGGCAACCAGACCATCAATACCAAAGTCACCGGCGATAAAGACCCAGGTTACGGTAGCACTTCGCGTATGTTGGCACAGGCCGCTCTTTGCTTGGCACAAGATATCAGCAAAGACGATGTGGCCGGTGGATTTTGGACGCCAGCCGCCGCGATGGGCGATACTTTACTGTCGCGCTTAGAGGAGCATGCCGGCCTTCGTTTTGAAGTAGTCGATGCCTAACATTATTATCATGGGTAGATGAGGGGCTGCATCACATTCATCCCAGTCGCACTGTGCTTATTTTATAGCAAATCGACTATAGTCTCTGACCGTGTCTTATTTATAAGGTGCGGTTTTTTATGGCAAAAATTTTAGAAAATGTAGTGAAACATCAAATGACAAATCTGGGCGGCTGTTAATAAATAAAACTCGTCAGTGAAGCCCCTCCCCCAGAAGCACAAATTTCGGTCACTGAAGCGCGCAGCCTAGAGCCTATCGTCGTCGAAACAACGCGCGTGATACGTCCAGCCAAGTACAGCGTCAAAGAAGTCATTATCACTCCAGACGATCAAATCAAACGCGTCAATACCACTCAAGGCATGGCAATCGCCATCGAAGATAGTACCAATCGCGCTGTGATTGTGGGCGCAGAGGCCGATACCGACGTCCTTGATAACACAGAAATCAACCAAACCTTCCCTGTGGTTCACGTTCCTGATGCTGACGAGATACCTCAGATAACGAAAGAGGTAAATGAATAAAGGATTGGCATATAACCTGTTTTAAATACGCGCTCAAAGCGCCAAAAAACGAAGATAACCAAAGACAAGCTTGGATAGATATTGTCGCAAATGTATTACCAACGTTTCATAATGTCACAAGAAAACACCAAGCTGTTAGAACCTTAATGACTTTACTACTGAAATACTGACCCTAGAGCTGGTATTTTGCGTTTGGGAATAATAACAAGATCGTATCAGCACATAAGGTAGTGACTCAAAGTTCACCATCTTATGGGCGGATTTGTGGTTTTGTACATAATCATCTTATTATATTTTGGAGTTTTATTATGAAAAACACGGCTTTATCACTACTTATGGGTGCGACGCTTATCTTACCAACCATGGCGATGGCAGCCCCAGTCAACACAGCAGAGGTGACCCCAGCGGATAAACTGGCCGAACCCGTAGACAATACCTTACAAGCTGAAGTCGAAGGCCCAGATGGTGAGTTACTGGCCACTCAACCTGGCGCTGTAGAAAGTGAAGAGGCAGTTGCTATCACAGATGCAGCAGCTATGAAGGTGGCGACTAACGAAGCTACTGAGGAAGAAAATGATGCAATGGCAGCGGCTGGCATGCAACCTGCGCAAACCGAGCAGCCTGCACCAGCACTCAACATGCAACACAGTGATGCAAACTATCAGCCACTATTGGCAGGTGAAGGCGCAACCGACGACGAAGCTGCCAACACAGAAATCACATTACAAGAAAAGAAAAAAGACAAGCGTGGTGAGCTACTCGCAACGCAGCCTGCGGATGTCGAGTTTAAAGAAAATCGCCGTATCGCTATCGCACGCTAAGATTTGGGCGCAATAATAGCGTCTCGATAATAGCAGCGCCTCAATTATAGCGTCGCTAACAAACAGCATAAACACAGATAGTATTTTGCCTAGTAAGGCACAATTGATACAAGCGTATGACACAAAAAAGGCAGCCCAATGGCTGCCTTTTTCTATTTTTTATAATACTGATTATTTTTTGCTTTTGGTCACGCCGGCTTCTTGTAGCAGTGCGCCCAAAGTCCCCATTTTGGCTGGTGCGTCGGCTTTTTGAGCCTTGCTGCGGTTAGAGGCACTGTCATTAGCTTGACGATGGTCACGCGGTTTTGTTGCACGCTTATCCGCTGGGCGCTTGTTGTTTGGACGATTGCTGCGCGGGCGGCTCGCTTTTTCATCACCACCAGTATTGCGGGTCGCAGGCTTGGCGGCTGGCCGCGCTGATTTTTCTGCTTCAGGCTTCATGCTAAAACCAATACGGCCACGTTTTTCATCAATGGAGATGACACGTACCGAGACGATATCGCCTGGTTTGACACGGTTCATCGGATCAGCGACAAAATCATTGGCCATCTGTGAGATATGTACAAGCCCGTCTTGATGCACACCGACATCCACAAAACACCCAAAGGCGGTGACGTTGGTCACCACGCCTTCTAGCTGCATGCCTTCGCTTAAGTCTTTAATGCTATTGACGTCTTCACGGAAGTTAGCGGTCTTAAACTCAGGGCGTGGATCGCGCGCAGGTTTTGCCAGCTCTTCAATGATGGCTTTTACACTGACATTGTCGTCATTGGCCGCCAGTGCTGTGGTATCAATGCTATTTAATACACCATCATTACCCAGCACTTCTGGCAATGCTTTACCGGTTTGCGCCAGCAAGCTATCAACCAGCGCGTAGCTCTCTGGATGAACGCCTGTCGCATCCAGCGGATTGCTGCCACCGTGGATACGCAAAAACCCTGCCGCTTGCTCAAAGGTCTTGACCCCGAGACGTGGCACATTTTTGAGGGCTTCACGGCTATCAAAAGCGCCGTGCTCTTTGCGGTAAGTCACGATTTGCTGAGCGACGTTTTTGTTTAGACCAGCGATATGCGCCAAAATAGCTGGGCTTGCCGTATTGACATCGACGCCTACCGCATTGACGCTATCTTGGGTGACTTTATCTAGACTATCGGCCAATTGGTTTTGGTTGACATCGTGCTGATATTGACCCACGCCAATGGCTTTTGGATCGACTTTGACCAGCTCAGATAGCGGATCTTGCAAGCGACGGGCGATAGAAACCGCACCGCGTACCGAGACATCTAAATTAGCAAGCTCATCACTGGCAAGCTCACTGGCAGAATAAACAGACGCGCCTGATTCATTGACGATCACGGCTTTGGCTTTTAATTCAGCGTTGGCGGCCAAAATCTCTTTGATCATCGCATCGGTTTCGCGGCTGGCCGTACCATTACCGATAGCCACCAAATCAACCTTATAAGTGCTTAATAACTCATCGATGATTTTTTTGGCTTCATCCATCTTATTATCAGGAGCAAACGGATAGACAGTCGCCACCACAGGCTTGTCTTCATTATCTAACATGACATGACCTTGGGCATCGACAACTGCCATCTTCACACCGTGACGAATACCTGGATCGACGCCCAAAATCACCTTGCGGCCAGCAGGTGCAGCCATGAGTAGATGCTGTAAGTTACTGGCAAACACCTCAATTGCATCGGCCTCAGCGGTCAGACGTTTTTCAGTCAATAAACGATGCTCGATATGCGGGCGCCATTTATCCTTCCAGAGACTGGTCGCCGCCGCCTGCAAAAACTCACGACGGGCAGCAGGCACTTTGGCATCGATATCAAAATGACTGATGATTTTTTCGATAAAAGGAGCGTCTTCGCCATCAATCTTTAGGCCCAAGACGTTTTCTTGGCGACCTCGCAGCATCGCAAGCAGGCGATGATTGGGCAGGCGCGCTAGGCTCTCACTGTGTTCAAAGTAGTCTTTGAATTTTTCGCCCACTTCGCGTTTTTCGTCACTGGCGACAGTCGATACGATGCTCGCTGTCTTTGCAAAACCATTACGCAAGTTATCAAGCAAATCCAGCGCTTGCGTCCATTCATCAACGATGATGGCTTGTACGCCCGCCAGTTGTTTGTCTAGATCACCAAAGTCGACCTCTATCTCATTGCCTTTGTCATCAGAGATACTGGCTGGTGCCTCATAATCTGCCAATGCATCAGTTAGGGTAATCTCTTGGGTCAACAGCGCTTGTGCTGGCACATCCAAACCGGCGGCGCGGGCTTTGGCCGCAGGAGAGCGGCGGCGCGGACGGTATGGCAGATAGATGTCTTCTAGCTCAAGTTTCGATGTCGCATTGTCAATACGCGCCTGCAGCTCATCTGTCAAGTTGCCTTGCGTGCTGAGCAGTTCAGTGATTTTAAGGCGGCGGCTGGCCATATCACGCTCATAGTTGAGCGATTTTTCTAGCGCTCGCAGTTGTGCATCGTCAAGATTTTGCGTCTTTTCTTTACGGTAACGGGCGATAAACGGAACTGTCGCGCCTTCATCATAAAGTTTGACAAACGCATTGACTTGAGCAGTCTTAATGCCAAGCGCGCGAGCAAGCTTGTCGTGAATATTCGCGTGTGTGGTTGCATCCAAAACCTGTGTATTTGTCTGGGTTTGAGATGGCGTTAAGGTATCAGTGCTACTCATATACGTATCAATCGTTGAGAAATGTAGTTTTGCATTATAGCAAAAGCTGCATGAATAAAAATCCTTTTTATCTTTTTGCGCTTTTGCCTAGATTTTATGTCCGATATCGCCTTTTATCCTTTCTGTTTCGGCGTTGTTAAACAAACGCATACAGCATTTATCCTGATGGATGATGCAATTGCTGGTGCAATCTTATACACTAAAGTATCAGCGGCGCAGTTTGGTGGTGTCTTGCAGCGTGAATCTCTAAGTCTGACTCTAGTTAGCTGAATGTAAAACTGTTATGGATTTAAACG
>NZ_JAPEHS010000045.1:0-20434 GCF_028823565.1 Psychrobacter sp. A3 | reverse complement strand
CAAGATAGGGCCTGTTGAACATTCATAATTTGAGCCAGATATAAGCACAAGCAAGAGCGACCGTATTTTCATAACTCTGCTTGAGCTTATCAAATCTGGTGGCAACCGCCCTATACTGTTTTAGCTTAGTGAAAGCATTTTCTACTAGATGCCTGGCTTTATATAAGCCCCAGTCCATATGGTCGTTAGAAAACTGAGTGTTTCGTTTTCGAAGGATGTTATCCTGCGTCCCTGCTTGTTCAATATGGGCTCGTAGTGCATCAGAATCATAGCCTTTATCGGCATATAAAACCTCTGTATCGCTCAAATTAACTTTGTCTACTAAATCAGGTGCGACTTTGACATCGTGGGTTGTACCATCTGATAAAATAAAGGTAATCGGATTGCCATGCGCATCTACTGCTAAGTAAATCTTGGTCGCGCGGCCTGCCACACTTTTGCTAATGGATTGTAGGTTCTCGCTGCCACCACTGCTGTGCTGATGCGCTTTAATATGGGTACCATAGATAAAGACCCACTCAAGGTCTGCGTCTTTGATCAGTAACGTAAATAATGCCATCAGCTTATTACTGCGAAACCAGCGCTGGTAAGCTTTATAGATGGTATTAGGCTTGCCAAAATACTCGGGTAAGTCGCGCCTTCAACCGTTTGTCTAAGATTTCCTTTGTCATAGATATTAAGTTCTAGTAATGTAGGTTTCAGTCTTGTCCAGTGTTCATCTTTGAGCGTGGTGCGAGGCATAGCGAACGATATCTTTTTTGTGTGAGAGCTTAAATATTAACCGTTCGCTATTTTTTTTGTCATTAATTTGTCGCCAATGTTCAACACGCCCTAAATTACGATAATTTTTGTCTTCTAAACCATCTCGGCAGTTGTACATTGGTCGAATTTGTTAGCCCATTTAATAAAGCAACGAGCAAAATCAAAAAAACGCCTATATATTGAATACCTGATAACATTTGATGCAGGAGCAACACTGCCAAAAATATTGCGGTCAAAGGTTCAAAGATAGTAAATACTGACGCGCGCGTGGCTGGTAGTTTTTCTAATGCTTTCATATATAATGCAAAAGGTGCAATCGTACCTACCAAAGATAAGCCCAGTACATATATCCAGCTAATAACGGGAAGCTGTATCAGCTTATAATAAGTTGTATACGTGGTAGGAATGAACAATAATACAATGCCACTGAACAAAATTGACGTAAAAAAGACAAGTGGTGCAGAGTGTTTATGATGCATGGCGCGTTTACCAAGCACACCATATAAAGAGTAACAAACGCCAGAAAGCAGGCCAACGGCAATACCCAAATTCCCTTCAGTAGTGCCACCCATCGTAGTCATACCAACGCCAATCACTGCTACAACTGCTAACAATGTAGCTTTATAAGTAATTCGCTCATCTAATAATAGGTGCGAGAATATCAAACTAAAGACTGGCGCCGTATAGAGTAATGCGACTGCTGTGCCTGCTCCCACATGAAGCACTGCAAATAAGTAGCAAACCGTCATACCCAGTACGCCAATTAGGGATTGTAGACCAAGCCCAAACCATTTACCGAGTGTTAGCTTACTTAATGGTTTCCAGATCTTAGGCAACATCGTTATAGCAATAATAGCTGCCGTTATGATACGCAATATCGTAATTTGCCAACTACTAAAACCTAATTGACTAAGATAAGTCGAAAATATACCAAGTGTGCCCCAACATATGGCCGCCATGACAATTTGTATGGTGCCAATCCATGGCTTGACATCAACCGCTATAGGTCTGGTTTTCAATACTTCCACGACTAGTCACCTCTATTATTGAACATAAAATGTTCGTAATATCATTGAGTAAATATAAAACTGGTACAAAATAACCGAGTGTTAATCAGCATTAGCTTATCTATACAACTCATACTTGCCAGCCTTACTGAATACGTAAACCGCTGAATTTATGACTATCAGTCAATAAACTCAGCGGTTAGTTTAAGATCTGTTAAGTATTCATAAATATAAGTATCTATATCTAAGCGCTGACAGATTCTTCTGATATGGCTTTGACTCTATTAGGAACCAATACACTAACGACCACGTAAGTGATGGCTGATGCAGCTGATCCGATAAGAGGTCCCTCTACCCAGCCGACAATACCTGATGTTAAGAGATAACTACTGCAAACAGCACCGACGATAATAGAGGCAATAGCAGCCATCGTTGAGCCTTTATAAAAGATAGTCACCAAAAGTACACCAGATAGAGCTGCCATTAAAGTACCGCTAGAGAATATGCCTAGATAGCTAAGCATCGCTTCAGGTAAGAAGAAAGTAGAAATGAAGGCGATAGCAGCCACAATAGCGACCCACAATCTATTCAGTTTCAATAGTTCAGCCTCAGTGCGAGGTTTATTGTCAAATATAGCCAAACGCAAATCATGTGAGGCAGCAGTTGATAAGGTATGCAAGATAGAGTTTGCCGTAGACTTCATAGCAAAAAGAATAAACAAAGTGATCACACTACCCACCACACTTGGAATAGCATTGGCTAAATACCAAGGCATTGCTTCATCGGGATTGATCAGACCTGGGTTTTTGACACGAACATATAAGCCAACGATAGGCACCAAACTCAAAACACACCCTAGAATGGCCGTATAAAAGCCTGTTTTGGCAATACTAATATTAGATTTCATCGCCAAAAAACGTACTGACATATAAGGCAATGCAGTACTAAAGATAAGCGCATAGACAAATACTAGAAAAACAGAAGCTTTGGCATTACCATATGGGTTAGAACTCTCTGGATTGACAAGGTTTGGATCTATCGCATTCAGCTGCGTCATCATATCTGCTAACGGAATGTCAGTGAACACCTGAACCACTATATAAATGGCAGCAGTGGCCATCCCAACCACCATAAAAGTATCAGTCCAAGCAACAGCGAGCAATCCGCCTGCCATGGTATAAATAGTAATAATCACCAATAAAAGCGCAGAAGCCAGAAGAGGTGAAATGCCGAGCCAGCTACTACCCAACATACCAAGCGCTCTAATCTGAGCCGTCAAAAATACGGTCAAAAATATAATCATGCCCAAAGACGTGATAATACGCAAAGTGCGAGCAGTTATTGAATTCCGATCATTACAGTGCAAGTTGACAATAAATTCAGGAATGGTACTACTACCTATCTTCATGGCTCTATTACGCAAATAGACCGCAAAGAATAATACGGCGACGACCATGGCTGGTGCAAAAAAGAAATTACCTAAAAGCTCAATCGTCCCGTATTGGTATGCGGCACCAGGTGAACCCATAAAGCCCCAACCACTAAACCCAGTCGCCACGACAGTACCTGCTATAACAAAAGGCCCTAATGAGCGACCGGCTACTAAAAAACCACTTTCCTCATCTGCTGACATGACTTTTGACGCTTTACTAGCCAATACAATGAGAAGTGCAATTGCTGCTAACAATATCATCCAATTAATAAACATGTCGATTCCTCGTATCGTTTACTACATTACTTGTTATGACGCTCTACGAAGAAATAACTCACTGCCAGTAATAGCGTCAGTACATTAATGGTCAAAAACCAAAATAACGTCCAGCTGTTAAGAAACAGGTCCATAATGTTATTTCCTTAATAAGTAAAATGTGAAAATAATTGCATTGTGCGAGGCGCATCATCATCTATGTTGGCGGGCTTAAAATAAGAAACTTATTCATGGTAGCCCACTCAATATAGACAGTATTGATTGATGACATTCCCCTACATTAACGACCGATAATATTATGCTCAGGGCCGTACTTAAAGCCTGTGATATTATCAGCGCCCGTCTCATTGATGACTAAAATGTCATGCTCTCGATAACCGCCAGCACCCGGCATGCCCTCTGGAATCATAATCATCGGCTCCATAGAGATGACCATACCTGGCTCAAGCACTGTTTCAATATCTTCACGTAGCTCAAGTCCTGCCTCGCGTCCATAATAATGGCTGAGCACACCAAAAGAATGTCCATAACCAAAGCTGCGTTTTTCTAATAAGTCGTATTTTGCATAAATTTTATTCAGCTCATGTGCGATATCGCAGCAGCGCACGCCAGGTTTTATAAGCTCAAGACCTGCTTCATGCACTTCACAATTTATCTGCCAGTAGCGTAGTGAATCTGCATCACATTTATCCAAGAACAATGTGCGTTCAAGCGCGGTATAGTAGCCTGCTATCATAGAAAAACAGTTAAGACTCAATATATCACCCGACTGGACACGACGATTGGTTACTGGATTGTGGGCACCATCCGTATTAATACCTGACTGAAACCATGTCCATGTATCCATGAGTTCTACTTGACCAAACTGCTCCCCAATAGCCTTCACCATCGCTTGTGTAGATGCCAAGGCAACTTCGTATTCGGGCACGCCATCATAAACAGCCTGTACCAATGCCGCCCCACCAATATCACAGACCTGAGCGCCCTTTGTTATTAGCGCTATTTCTTCAGAGGACTTAACCATTCTCATGGTCATACATGCTAGGCTAATATCAACAAACTCTACATTGGGTAAAATAGCTTTGAGCTTAGCAAAGCGATCCATTGGTAAATGATCAAACTCAATACCTACACGGCCGTGATGAGGAATTTGTTGAGCAATGGCTTTGAAATAGTTATCACGCTGCCAATCAGTGTAAACAATATTATTGTCGCCCACAGTACGCCGCCAAGGCTGTCCACCATCGATATTGGCAGAGATTGACACGACTTCTTTTGAAGTAACGACTAGTCCATAAGGTCGCCCAAAAGAGCAATATATAAAGTCAGAGTAGTAATTGATGTTATGTATCGAGGTGAAAAGCGCCGCCACAATGCCATGATTATCTAAATACTCACGAAGTTTCCCATGACGATTTGCATATTCTTGATGACTAAAAGTCGGTTGCACTTTCTGGCCGTTTTTAATTTCGATTAGACTTGGGAGATGCAGATTATCTAATGAGCCATCTAAAGAGGTTAGGTTTAATGAATTCATCCATTTTCGAGAAAAATCTGTAGAAGATAAAGTGCTAGTAAGGTCTTTTAGTGCTGACATGGAACGTCTCCAAAGTAGGTAATAATCAACTGAGAACACGTTCGATAATAGAGGTAAAATTAATAAGGTATTTTTTCATAAGCGACATTTTATGTTTATAATCGGACATATAGACAAACAACTTAACATTAGCCAGAATTTTAGGTATGTTCTGAAGGCGACAAAAAATGACTCAGATAACGGAAAAGATGATAGACAAGCCTAGGCGCATTGGGTTTCTACTGATTAATGGCTTTACCATGCTCGCGTTCAGCAATATCATTGAGCCACTTCGAATGGCGAATTATGTGAGCGAGCAACTCTTATACTCGTGGGTGGTGGCAGGGTTCGATGACAATAAAACCAGTAGTAGTAACGGTATTAAATTAAGTCATACTGCACCACTCGACTACTTATTAACCTGCGACTTGGTATTTGTATGCGGAGGACACCAAACAGATTACTTGGAATCTAGTAGGCTCATTACCTTAATTCAGCGATTGGCAGTACGGGATATTGCACTTGGCGGTTTGTGTACAGGAGCGCTAGCATTGGCTGCTGCGGGCTTACTCGAGCAACAAGCAGCCTCATTGCATTGGGAGAACATCAGCGTAGCCCAAGAAAGCTATCCAGGTGTTATTTTTAATGACCAAATATTTACAATAGCACCGCAGCTATATTCTTGTTCAGGTGGAGCTTGCGCATTGGATATGACTTTACATATCATCAATAAGCATCATGGTCATCATATCGTTTCCAAGATACAAGACATGTTTATTATCACCTCTATACGTGAGCCTACTTACGTACAGCATATGCCCAAGCCAAAAATACTGAGCAGTAGCTATACCAATGTAATAGATGCTATTGCATTGATGAAAACCAATCTTGAAGAGCCTTTAAGCGTTAAGGATATTGCCCATCATATTGGATTATCAAGTAG
Source organism: Psychrobacter sp. A3 (assembly GCF_028823565.1). Lineage (NCBI taxonomy): Bacteria > Pseudomonadati > Pseudomonadota > Gammaproteobacteria > Moraxellales > Moraxellaceae > Psychrobacter > Psychrobacter sp. A3. Next base: position 14,438 of record NZ_JAPEHS010000045.1, on the reverse strand, counting down.
ACAATTACAGCGCATATTTAACAAAAATTTTAGTTGTTCACCGCAACAGTATTACGTGCGATTGCGCCTTGAACACGCCAAATATATTCTTAAACATACTACGCTGCCTATTAGCCAAATCGTACTAGCAAGCGGCTTTATCGATAACAGTGCATTCTCTAGCGCCTTCAAAAAAAACTATGGCATGACACCAAGCCATTACAGGCAAGAGAATCAGCTGATATAACCTATTTTTCATTGACGCAGTAACTAGGATGGCTTAACGGTATTCTTTGACTACCCTAAAGACATCAGAAAATCACTTTATGATTATGTTTGATGATCGTATTAGTAAGCCTTTAATCTAAACGGCAGTTACATAGAATGTGGGATACTCTCATTACCCCTTATACGCCTTGAGCTATAAGGGTTTTTTATTGCCGAATTACAATTAACTGAACCTGTCAACAGCCCTTCTTTACCAACTTAAACCCTTTATTTTGATATTTAGACTTATCAAGACAGTAGAACCCTCTACCCTTCCAACACATTTATTCTGCCCAGTTTTAGCCCCTTAAAGAAACAATGGCTTTTATTTACAAGTATTAATAAACCATCGTGGTGCATAAGAGCCTATAGGTCTATTTTGGTGCAAAAAAAATAAGGCTTCTTACTCAACAAAGAACCATAGTGGTGCACTTTTCTATATTTTTGGCTGGCATAGATATTGAAGTAATAAAAATAGTAAAACAGTCAAACCATTGATTGACTCACCTTGTTGCTATTTTATTATTTTTGGAGAAGTTTATGTCTTTATTGCCGACCCTTGCTACCGCTACCACACTGAACAGCGCCCCTCGTACCGACTTACGATTGACCTCACGCTTATCTATAGTGGCGCTTGCCGTTGTAGGTGGTTTGAGCCTTGCTGGCTGTCAAAAGCCAGCTGAGACGAGCTCGGAGACGACAGCTAGCGATACCATCACTCAAAGCGCAGCGGCGGCTAATGGCGATACTATTAAAGTCGGTATTTTGCACTCTTTATCAGGGACGATGGCCATCTCTGAGACCTCGCTAAAGGACACCGCGCTAATGACGATTGAGGAGATTAATGCCAACGGCGGGGTGCTCGGCAAGCAATTAGAGCCTGTCGTCGTTGACCCTGCCTCTGACTGGCCGTTATTTGCTGAAAAAGCGCGCCAGCTCCTCACGCAAGATGAAGTAGATGTCATCTTTGGGGGCTGGACCTCAGTGTCGCGTAAGTCGGTACTGCCCGTTGTTGAAGAGCTCAACGGCTTGATGTTTTATCCGGTGCAGTACGAGGGTCAAGAGCAGTCCGAAAACATCTTTTATACTGGTGCTGCGCCCAATCAGCAAGCTATTCCTGCCGTTGAATACTTGATGAGCCCTGAAGGCGGTAGCGCTGAGCGCTTTGTATTATTAGGCACAGATTATGTCTATCCTCGTACCACCAACCAGATACTACGCGCTTTTTTACAGTCTAAAGGCGTTGACGATAGCGACATTATGGAAGAGTACACGCCATTTGGCTTTAGCAATTATCAAACCATTGTCTCTAATATCAAAAACTTCGCTACGGGCAAAAAGACAGCAGTCATATCGACCATCAACGGTGACTCCAACGTGCCTTTTTATCGCGAGCTTGGTAACCAAGGTATTGACGCCGCTGATATTCCAGTCATGGCATTCTCAGTTGGTGAAGAGGAGCTACGCGGTATCGATACTAGCGCGCTGCAAGGGCACTTAGCGGCATGGAACTACTTTATGTCGGTCAAAAACCCAACCAATAACGACTTTACCAAAAAGTACAAGCAGTATGCGCTCGATAACAACTTACCCAATGCCGACAATGTCGTCACTAACGACCCTATGGAGGCCACCTACGTCGGTATCAATATGTGGAAGCAGGCGGTGGAGGACGCGGGTAGCACAGATGTGGATAAAGTCCGTATCAGTATGGGCGGTCAGACTTTTGCTGCCCCTTCAGGCTATACGCTAAAGATGGATGCAGAGAACCATCACTTGTGGAAACCGGTCATGATCGGTCAGATTCGCCCCGATGGTCAATTTGATGTGGTCTATAAGACACCCGAGGTTATCCAAGCTTCACCGTGGAGCCAATACATTCCTAAGTAAGGATTATCCTAAGCTTTACTTTCTTATTGGTATCAATATCAGCAAACCTTGTTAGTCCCGCCAAGCTATAGGCTAGCTTGGCAGGGTTGAAGGAGTGTTGACTATAAAAAAGGATTCCACTATGTCGCCTTATCCCTCTTTTATATATGACGCGCAGGCTAGCGGCTTTAACAAGGCCTTTAGTGCTGTTAGTCTTAGTCTATCATTTGTGCTTCTTTGCTTAGCATTGATGCTCGCTTTAACCCCGCTTCCCGCTTCGGCTGCCGACACCGCAGTAGATAGTCATTCCCCTGCCAATACAGTAGCGACCACCTCTAATCTTGCCAGCGATGATAAGAGTTTGCTTACGCAAAATGCGCAGTCTTTGACTACGCCTGCCACGCTTACCAGTCCAATTAACAATCAGGGCGATGCCATTGAGCAGTTTGTGGCTGCAGACTTTAGTCAGCGCCAAGCGATGCTGGGTCAGTGGCCGGGCTCCGCTGAGAGTCTCGATACGTTAGTTGAGCTGATTGATAATGATGAGCTGTATCAAGGCAACGGTGGGCAAACTTATTTGCTAAACGCTGATGACGAGCTGTTTACCTATCCTGATAGAGATCTGACGGACGAATGGCCAAGCGATCTGGCGCAAGTAACATTGACTAATGCCCTGCGCTCCGCACTGGTGTTTGGGCAAGCAAAAGTGAAGCTGGATTCAGACGATCCGGCGCAGCGCTTGCAAGCGGTGAGTATCCTTGCTGATAACATCGAACAAATAGATCCTGCAATCGTCAGCGCAGCAGCCGTGCGCGAAGATGACGCGGAGGTGAGCGCTGCGCTTAGTACCTTGCAGGCGAGGCTAGATTTTCGCGATGGCGACGTGGCTACCCAAATCGCCGCGCTTGACGTGCTCGCTGACAGCGATAGCCCGCAGGTGTTAATCGATGTCAAACAGGCGTTGGCAAACGACAATCTTGATCCTAATCTTGAGACGGCGTTGCTGGCGGCTGAAGCAAGTATTGAGCAGCGCATCTCGATCAGCACATGGTCGGGGCATCTGTTCACCGGTCTTAGTACCGCCAGTATCTTACTACTAGCAGCGCTAGGGCTTGCGATTACCTTTGGGCTGCTTGGCGTCATCAATATGGCACATGGCGAGCTAATTATGATTGGCGCGTACGCCACTTATGTGGTGCAAAACCTATTTCAAGCCTATCTGCCTGAGATGGCAAGTTGGTACTTACTCGCCGCGATACCCAGTGCGTTTTTGGTTAGCGCTGTGATCGGTATGGTGATCGAGCGTATCGTGATCCGTCCGCTCTATGGGCGTGAGCTTGAGACCCTACTGGCGACGTTTGGTATCAGTTTAATTTTGATGCAGCTGATACGCATGGTATTTGGCGCGCAAAACGTTGAGGTCAGCAATGTCTCATGGCTTAGCGGCGCGTATCAAGTGTCGGCAAGCCTTGCCCTTCCCTATAACCGCATCGCTATCATCGGCTTTACGGTCATTATTCTGCTGCTATTGGTGTATTTACTTAACAAGACGCGCTTTGGGCTATTTGTACGCGCGGTAACGCAAAATCGGCAGATGGCACGCGCGGTTGGTATCGCCTCTGCGCGCATCGATATGCTGGCCTTTGGGCTTGGATCGGGGCTGGCAGGATTGGCAGGCTGCGCACTCGCGCAAGTCGGCAACGTCGGACCCAGCTTAGGTCAGACGTATATCATCGACGCGTTCTTAGTTGTCGTCGTCGGCGGTGTCGGTCAAGTATGGGGCGCAGTGCTCGCCTCTTTAGGTTTAGGCGTCAGTGGTACGGTGCTTGAAATTGGTATTGGCGCGGTGCTTGCCAAAATTGTATTACTGGTTCTTGTGATTCTGTTTATTCAGAAGCGGCCACAAGGTTTATTTGCACTAAAAGGCCGTTTTGTTGATTAAGGAGAAGACTATGAGAATCATCACATTATTATCTGATACCCCGCGCAGCGCTGTATTTATTGGCTTATGCTTTTTGCTATTACTTATCGTACCGTGGCTGCATCTGCTGCCTATCACCTCTCCTTTTCACCTCTCGGCTTACTGGATTACCCTTATTGGTAAGATTATGGCGCTAGCGATGGTGGCGCTGGCCCTAGATTTAGTTTGGGGGTACGCGGGTATTTTGAGCTTAGGGCATGGGCTGTACTTTGCGCTTGGCGGTTATGCCTTTGGTATGTACCTCACGCGCGAGACCGCAGGCGACGGTATCCCTGATTTTATGCGTTTTTTGAGCTGGACTGAGCTGCCGTGGTATTGGGCAGGGACGCAGCACTTTTGGTGGGCGAGCGCTTTGGTGCTATTGGTGCCAGGTATCGTTGCCTTTATCTTTGGCTTCTTTGCTTTTCGCTCAAAAATAAAAGGCGTGTACTTCTCGATTATTACCCAAGCTATGACGTACGCGGCGGCCTTACTGTTCTTTCGTAATGAGACAGGCTTTGGTGGCAACAATGGTTTTACCGGTTTTACCACTCTTTTGGGCTACGACATTACTGCCGCCTCCACGCGCGCTACCTTGTGCTTTGTGACCGCACTGGCACTACTGCTATCTTATGCTGGCCTGCGTTATTTGATGGGTCAGCCTTATGGGCGCGTGCTTGGCGCTATTCGCGATAGTGAAAACCGCTTGCAGTACTTAGGGTATCGCACGCTTTGGTACAAGCTATCGGCATGGGTGCTATCAGCTGTTATCGCTGGTATCGCAGGGGCGCTGTACGTCCCACAAGTGGGCATCATTAATCCTGGCGAGATGAACCCGATTAACTCCATTGAGATGGCCGTATGGGTCGCTGCTGGTGGCCGCGGTAATCTTATCGGTGCCATCTTAGGCGCAGGCGTAGTCAACGCGCTCAAGACTTACTTTACCGTCGCCTATCCTGAGGTCTGGCTATTAATACTTGGCAGTCTGTTCGTCGTTGTCACCCTATTTTTACCAAACGGCATTATTGGTCTGCTTGGCCGCTTTAAAAAGGAAAAATCTGATGCTCAATAATCATTTATCAACATCGCTTGTCTCTAAGCTGTCTAGCAATTTACCTGATAAAGCGCCTAAGAGGTCGCTAGCTATGACAGCTCAGGCGCTTGATGAATACGACTACGATGACGACCACAGCGACGGTTTGAGTCACCCTAAGACTCGCGGTGCAGACTTTAGCCACGGTATTGCGCTCTATTTAGAGGAAGTGAGCGTCTGGTTTGACTCATTTCGGGCGCTGAACAACTTGTCCTTGTACATCGAAGAAGGAGAGCTGCGCTGTATTATCGGTCCTAATGGCGCGGGCAAAACAACCTTGATGGATGTGATAACCGGTAAAACCCGTCCTACCGAAGGTAGCGTGTTCTTTGGGCAAACCTATAATCTGGCGACTATGTCAACAGAACAAATCGCAGAATCGGGTATCGGGCGCAAGTTTCAAAAACCGACGGTGTTTGAGAACTTTAGCGTGCTCGATAATTTACTGCTTGCCGCGCCCAAGGACAAACGCGTAATGGGCAGTTTGCGCCGTAGGCTTGATGCCGATACTCGAAACACACTTGAGGCGACCCTTGAGCAGATTCGCTTGACAGACAAAACCCGCCTGCCCGCAGGCCTCCTCTCGCATGGGCAAAAGCAGTGGTTGGAGATTGGTATGCTGCTGATGCAAAGTCCTAAGCTTATCTTGCTCGATGAGCCAGTCGCTGGTATGACGGACGCTGAAACCGAGCACACCGCTGAGCTATGTCTGCGCCTCAAACAAAATCATACCTTAATCGTCGTCGAGCACGATATGAGCTTTATTGATGCCATTAGTGAAAAGGTCACGGTACTTGCCCAAGGGGCTATTTTAGCCGAAGGTACTTTAGCTGAGGTGCAAGAAAATGAGGCGGTCATTGAGTCCTATCTTGGACGCTAACGGCTTGACTTTTACTGCTTAAAACCATTTAAACATAGGAGCCTCTATGCTAGACGTTAAGGCAATCAATCAGTACTACGGCGGCAGTCATATTTTGCGTGACGTGTCATTTACTGCGCCGGTTGGCGAGTGCAGTGTAATACTCGGGCGTAACGGCGTTGGCAAAACCACTTTGCTTAAATGCCTGATGGGCATACTCCCGATCAAGTCAGGACAGGTTGTCCTCGATGGTACAGACATCAGTAAGCTCACTCCTGAGCAGCGCGTGCGCGCCGGACTCGCTTACGTGCCCCAAGGGCGCGATATATTCTCAACACTGACGGTAGAGGAAAATATTTTGATCGGTATGGCCAAGTTCTCCCGCAGCAAATCGGGGCGCGTTCCCAAACACTTATACGACATCTTTCCGGTACTCGATGAGATGAAGCACCGGCGCGGCGGCGATCTGTCAGGGGGTCAGCAGCAGCAGTTGGCAATCGCACGCGCACTGGCCTCAGAGCCGCGCGTGCTGGTACTCGATGAGCCTACCGAAGGCATCCAGCCCTCAATTATCAAGGATATCGGACGGGTCATTAAGGATTTAGGCCATCAAGGGGATATGGCGATTGTACTGGTTGAGCAGTTCTATGAATTTGCAGAGGAGCTGGCGGATAACTACACCGTGCTCTCGCGCGGACAAGTGGTCGCTCAGGGCGCAGGAGAGGATATGGCAAACAACCACATTCAAGAGTTGGTAGCCATCTAAAAGCGCTTTTTTAATAGCATACGTCTCAAAAGGAACATTTTATTTTGACTTGGCAATCTACGCTACATCTTTATTTTGACCATACAGCTGTCGCGGCAAAAACTCGGCTGTATCACCGTGCCCATAGTGGGGCACTGGTGGTACAACGCGCACTGTATCCTGAGCCTGATCACCAAGCAGGGATTTGTCATATCTATGTGTTATATCCTCCCGCTGGTATCGCGGATGATGACCGCTTAACACTGGAGTACAAGCTAGAGGCCAATAGTCACGCGGTGATTACTACCCCAGGCGCGGGCAAATGGTACGGGCAACGACAGGCGCAGCGCCAAGCGCATTATGGCGAAGCACAAAAATGTAGCAAACCAAGTCAGCCTATAGACAGCAGTAGCAGCACTTTGCTTGATAAGCGCTTATTAAGCGCTACGGTTGAGGCCGTACAACATATCAGCGCCTACCTCGATGACCACGCTATCCTTGAGTGGCTGCCCCAAGAGAGCATTTATTACGATCACTCTGTCTCTAACGCTACTAACCGCTTTTATTTAACCCAAACCGCCAGTTTGCTAACTTGGGATATCGCCGTGTTTGGTCGTCAAGCGTATCAAGAGACTTTTGCTCATGGTCACTATGCCAATCGTTTAGAGATATGGCGAGATAACGTGTTATTGGTCAAAGAGCATACCGCGCAGCAGGCCGATACCCGCTGGTTTACCTCAGCACTCGGGCTAAATAATCAGCACGTGCATGGCTCGTTTTGGGCCATACCCAGCATTGATACCATTGAAGCAGAGCTACAAAACAACCCATTAAAGCTGGGACAGTATTTAGATGAGACGATCAGCGAGATACGCAGTCTTATCGATAAACAGTCCCTACCCATTTATTGTACGCACAACTATCAAGGGATCAATTGTCGCTACCTAGGGTCTGATGTACGAGCTTGTTTTGAAGCCTTTTACCAAGCCCGCGAGCTTATCAGGCGCAAATGGTATGCGCTTGAGCCGCATCGACCAAGGATTTGGGACACTTAGTTTTGATCTACTCTAAAGCGATAGCTTTTGACAATAGATTCTATTGCTCAACAGCGATGTGACTAGGGCGTGTCCCTATTTTAAAAATGGTGATAAAAATGAGATAAATTAAAGGCAAACAAGGAAAATAGCGCAGGTAATATCAAGATATTGACCAGCTATTTGACACCGTTTGCCAAAGATTTAGCCATTTTTAGCCCGTTTAGTCCTAAACGCTTGAATTAGGGACACGCCCTAATGTGATAAGTAAATAAACAAATAACATGACCACTCATTATTAAGGCTATTAAGGATAATCCGATGCAACTAACCCCTACCGAAAAAGACAAACTCATGCTATTTACCGCCGGTATGGTCGCTGAACGTCGTAAAGAGCGCGGCGTCAAGCTCAACTATCCAGAAGCCATCGCCTATATCAGTATGCTGCTTATGGAAGGCGCCCGTGATGGCAAGACCGTAGCGCAGCTAATGAGTGAAGGCGCGACTTATCTCTCAACTGATGATGTCATGGACGGTATTGCTGAGATGATTCACGATGTACAAGTCGAAGCCACCTTCCCTGATGGCACAAAACTTGTGACCGTACACAACCCTATTGTCTAGTAAGACCTATAGAACAATGAAGGATGACAAAAATGAGCAAAAATAAAAAGATGAAAGTAGGCGAATATAGAATCAAAGCAGGTGATATGGCCCTAAATGCGGGTCGCTGCGTGCAAAGCGTAGAGGTCGTTAATACAGGTGACCGTCCCATTCAGATCGGCTCGCATTATCATTTCTTTGAGGTCAACGAGGCATTAAGCTTTGATCGAGAACCCACGCTTGGCTACCGCCTCAACATCGTACCCGGGACTGCGGTACGCTTTGAGCCGGGGCAAGCACGCGAAGTAGAGCTGGTTGCCATCGCAGGTCGTCAGCACATCTATGGTTTTGCAGGTAAAGTGATGGGAGCGGCCGATATCAAGCGCACGCCACACACCTCGCAAAAACGCGTGGATAGACGCATCCATGCCGAGCACTTTGGCCCGACCACAGGCGACAAAGTGCGCTTGGCCGATACCGACTTATGGCTTGAAGTGGAGTATGATTTGACCAGCCACATCGACCAGCGTCCTAATACGTGTAGCGTCAGTATCGGTGAGGAGGTGAAGTTTGGCGGCGGCAAGGTCATCCGTGATGGCATGGGCCAATCACAGCTGCTTGGTAGTCAAGTAGCCGACACCATTATCACCAATGCTTTGATTGTTGACTATACCGGTATTTATAAGGCCGACGTGGCTATCAAAGAGGGTCGCATTAGCGGTATTGGCAAAGCCGGCAACCCTGATATTCAGCCCAATGTGACTCTGCCGATTGGCGCAGCGACTGAGATTATCGCTGGAGAAGGCAAAATCCTAACTGCTGGTGGTATTGACAGTCACATTCACTTTATTGCTCCCCAGCAATGTGAAACGGCCTTGATGTCTGGAGTCACCACTATGCTTGGCGGCGGTACTGGGCCTGCCGAGGGCACTCTAGCCACTACTTGTACGCCAGGCGCTTATCATATTCAAAGTATGCTAAAAGCCAGCGATACTATTCCTATGAACATTGGGCTGCTTGGTAAAGGTAACGTTAGCTTACCTGAGCCTATTATCGAACAAGTTGCAGCGGGGGCTATCGGTCTAAAACTGCATGAAGACTGGGGCTCAACACCGCAGGCTATTGATAACTGCTTGAGTGTGGCTGATGAGTACGATGTGCAGGTCGCTATCCATACCGATACGTTAAATGAAAGTGGCTATTTGCATAGCACGTTAGCTGCCTTTAAAGAGCGCTGCATCCATACCTTTCACACCGAAGGCGCAGGCGGTGGTCATGCGCCAGATATCCTAAAGGCCATTGGTGAGCCTAATGTCTTGCCGTCGTCAACCAATCCGACGCGTCCCTTTACGGTCAATACCATCGATGAACACCTCGACATGCTCATGGTCTGTCACCACTTAAGCCCAGCCATCGCCGAGGACGTGGCTTTTGCTGAGAGTCGTATCCGCCGCGAGACTATTGCTGCTGAGGACATTTTACAAGATATGGGTGCCATCTCCATGATGAGCAGCGACTCGCAAGCGATGGGGCGCGTAGGAGAGGTCATTATTCGCACGTGGCAGACCGCTGATAAAATGAAAACGCAGCGTGGTCACTTAGCACCTGACCAAACGGCCAAAAAGGAGCAGTCCTCAGAACATATCACCTTAAGTCATACCGACTTTGATAGCGGTAATGATAACTTTCGTATCAAACGCTATATCTCTAAATACACCATCAATCCCGCTATTACCCATGGCATCAGCGATGAGGTCGGCTCTATTGAAGTTGGCAAATGGGCGGATCTGATTTTATGGTCACCCGCGTTTTTTGGGGTAAAACCGGACAGCATTATCAAAGGCGGGTTGATAGCTGCCGCGCCTATGGGCGACCCTAACGCCTCCATTGCTACCCCGCAGCCTGTCCACTATCGCCCTATGTTTGGCAGCTTCCCTAAAACGGTAGCGCAAACTTGTATCACCTTTATGTCGCGTACTGCCTTAGAGAAAGGTGTTGATAAGCAATTGGGACTAAATAAAGTCATTAAAGCAGTACACAACATTCGTCAAATGCGAAAACAAGATATGAAATTTAACAGCTACTGCCCGATTATGGAAGTCAATCCAGAGACTTATGAAGTGCATGCTGATGGGGAGCTGTTGACCTGTGAGCCTGCTGACTATTTACCAATGGCTCAGCGTTACTTTTTATTCTAAAGGGCTTTTATAGTAGTGCTAACTCAGCTCACTAGACATCAACCCCTATTCCCCTATTTGAACGGACGATAAAGCAATTTATGAAAATATATACACAGCGTCTCGACCCAGCAGCGCTTAGCGCCAAACAGCAAGCCGTTATTGATGATCAAAAACAGGCACAACACTTTTTATATCTCGATTTCGATACCCGTCAGCGTAGCCGCTTTAAAGCGCAAACGCAGCAGCAACAAGCCGTCGGTATTGACCTACCGCGCACAGAAACCATCAAAAATGGCAGTGTGCTGGCTAATAATCAAGGCGAATTGATACAGGTGATGGCCGCTAAGCAAGCGTTAATCAAAGTCACCGCTGATAATAGCTTCGATCTTATGAGGGGCGCTTATCATCTAGGTAACCGTCACGTGCCTTTAATGATTACCCCTGACGCCCTGTACTTTGAGCCTGACCACGTGTTAGAGGCGATGCTGGGTCAGCTTGGCCTACATACTCAAGCGGTACAAGCAGCGTTTGAGCCAGAAACGGGAGCCTATAAAGGTGAGCACGGGGGACACGCTCACGGTCATGCGCATAGCCATACTGATAGCCATGGACACAGTCACTCTCATCACAGCCATGCATATGCTCATACTCACAGCGATAACGGACATTCGCATAGCGATGGCAACGCTTATGACTAATCATGATACGCCCTTAGCGCAATCGAGCGCAAACGCGGTAGACACAATAGACGCGATAACTGCGCTAAACTCTATAGATATAGACGTCACCGGACGTTTGCTTATGCTGGCGTCAAGTAACCTGCCGATCGGTAGTTACACCTATTCACAAGGTATAGAACCGGCTATTGAGTCCGGGCTTATTTGTGACGAGCCCAGTAGCTTGGAGTTTATGAGCGACTATCTAGCACTGGCATTATGTCGTTACGAGCTACCGCTATTGGCGCTTATGATGGCAGCGCTTATGAGTGATGATAACGCCCTTGCTGATGCTTTAGGTGCCGATTACCACGCCAGCCGTGAAAGCAAAGAGTTTGTCTATGAGTCGAGCCAACTGGCACTGTCTTTATCGGCTTGGCTTGGTGATGTGCTTGAGCTTGACGTGCCTGATCGTCTGCTTGCTCATGGGTTTTTACCCTTATTTGCGCATATCAGCTCGTATTGGCAACTTGAGCCTGCGCAAGCTATGACTACCTATGCCTTTGGGCAAATTGAGAACATGGTGCTGGCGGCGGTCAAGACTGTACCACTTGGACAAATGGCAGGTCAGCGTATCATCTGGCAGTTGCAGCAGTTATTAAGTGAGCGCATACCACCCTTAGCAGCTAGCGTTCAGCAAAGCTTTTTGCAGGTGCAAAAACTATCGTTAGTGGCTAACAGCCTAGAGGAGACTAGCATCTTAAAGCTAAACCTGCTTTATCAAGAGCTGCATATGTCAGTTAACTTGCCGAATTTAGCGATACTATCGTGTCAGCATGAAAGACAATATAGCCGCTTGTTTCGCTCTTGAGTGCTAACCCACACTATTTCACTTAAACACTATTTATTTGCACCAAACTTTTAATTACTCACGACTTTATTGAGGATATTTATTTATGGCACTTACACCCAAAGCCGACCATACCCATTCAGAGACTGGCCTATCACCTCTACGCTTAGGTATTGGCGGTCCCGTTGGCTCAGGAAAAACCGCACTCACGCTAAGACTGTGTCAACGCTTGCGTGATGACGTCAATATGGCAGTGGTGACCAACGACATTTATACCAAAGAAGACTCTGAATTCTTAACGCGTCACGAGGCCATGCCAGCCGAACGTATTCGCGGTGTCGAAACGGGCGGCTGTCCGCATACTGCTATCCGTGAGGATGCCTCCATCAATTTATCTGCCATCGCTGAACTACAACACCAATTTGCAGGGCTTGAGCTTATTATTATCGAATCTGGCGGCGATAATTTGGCGGCGACCTTTAGCCCTGAATTATCTGATTTAACCCTATATGTCATCGACGTCTCAGCAGGCGATAAAATCCCTCGTAAAGGCGGACCTGGCATTATGAAATCTGACTTACTTATTATCAATAAAACCGACCTTGCCCCCTTAGTAGGCGCCTCACTTGAGGTGATGGCGCGCGATGCCAAAAAGATGCGCGGCGATAAGCCCGTGGTCTTTAGTAACATGAAAACCGGCGAAGGTCTCGATGATATCGTTACCTTTATCTTAGATAAAGGCATGATCAGCGCGGCATAAGGTGCTGCGTATAAATAGATGTTCTACAAACCCCTGACTATAGTTAATCAATATTAAAAGTGGTACAAAGCAGACGAGTGCAAGTACTACAGTAGTAGGCTAAACGAGTCTAACGCTGTAACACTTTAATAGTGGTTCGACTCTATATCGACTTATTAAACCCTTAAGGACACATCATGAGCACACAAGCTTCAAAAACCATGACTAAAAATAAGACAGCTAAAAATCTAATCGATAAGGCGGCAATGACTCGCACTCTAGCACTGTCATCTTTGTTAACGGGACTGCCAACACTAGTATTTGCTCACCCTGGGCATGGGGTGATGACAGCTGATGGCGCCTTTGGCAACTCAATACTGTCAGGTATCATGCACCCTTTGACGGGGCTGGATCATCTTGTACTAGCGCTCGGTATGGGCATGCTCTTGACGCAAATGCACAGCTTTAAAAAAGGCTTTGTCTCGTTAGGCTTAGGTTTAGTGGCAGGTTTTGCCCTAAGCTTAAATATGAGCTTGAACAGTACGTTTATTGAGTCCGGCATTGTACTGTCTATCGTCTTACTCACCATGGCACTGATGAGCCGCTACTTTAACCGTGGATTCAATCAAAACAATGAAGCGTCGGTAAAAACGTGGCATAACTTAGCCATCGCAGGCTTTGGTGCACTCGCTATGCTCCATGGGGCCGCGCACGCTATTGAAGTGCCCGCTAACAGTAGCACAACAGGCTTTTTCATCGGTATGATTATTGCCATGCTTGGTCTGTATACTGTGGGTAGAGGCGTTGCCACTTACCTAAATACTCACTTGCAAGACAGCCTGATGATCCAGCGTGTACTGGCGGTGGTTGGTCTATGCGGCGTGTTGTTTATTTAGTTTTATAAGACATTAGCAGTTTTGTTAAATACTTTGCTAAGTATAGAGGATTGTCTTTGCCAACTATCAATCAAAATAGAAAAGCGTTTAACTCTATACTTCTCGGAATACACGCAGGTAATGCTAGCTAAAAAATTTTTAGGCTTCCAGTATAGTTGAATCACTATAAAACCGATACAATGCTGCTGGGATGCTTGCTTTTAAAATATGGGTTGCGCAGCCTCTGGCTGCGACGACACATCACGCAAGTAAAATTTATACCAGTAGCACTGGTAATATTAGCGTATCGATTTTATTTCAAATTGACTATAGAAGCCTGTGACCATGCCTGTTAAGCAGCTTTTGAACGCGCTTATGAAAGGTCGCATTATCCATAACGATCACACATTTTTTCTTAAGCTTTGGTATCAGCGTGAACTTGCACCAGTGATAGAAAACCTCTTTATTGATGTTGGTCTTTAAACAATCGAGTGCAAACAGCATTTTGCCATAGAGCGCACCAATCACGTTGGTTCGCTCTTTGGCTTGCCAGTTGTAACTGCCAATGCAGGGGCTACCAATGGGTGCATAACCACAAGGACGCATCGTTTCACTCTCAAAGCCACGCGCGTATATATAGACAATAGCAAAGCCTTGAGCGATGTAGTGGTTAAGTTTTTTTAGGTAGTGAGCCCTCTTTAGTGGACAAGCTTTGGGATGCTCAAGTGT
>NZ_JAPEHS010000044.1:0-20841 GCF_028823565.1 Psychrobacter sp. A3 | reverse complement strand
GCGCCGCTGCCATTAAGGTGATGCTAAAAAAAGATTTCAAAGATTTTTTGGTACAAAGCTGTGCCATATGACTTACTCCTTTAAACGTGGCTAATAGTAGGCATCGCTATCACGCTCGCCTTACCTCAAATATTATTATAAAAATATTTCTTAAGATTCTTTTGCGCACAGTGGCTGCGAAAGAGTCTCTACTATTGTAGCGTTTATCGGCAGAATGGGAGCAATATAATGTTATATCCTCGTAATCATCGGATGATATAAAACCCCTTTAGCAAATCGTTTGTTAGATATAAAAAAGGCCAGCGATAATCGCTGACCTACACTCTCAAACCTAACATTGTTGAGCTTTAAAAAATCTTAGAGAGCCAACCAATCACGCGGCTTCAAATAATAATCAGTCAGCTCAAACTCAGGTGTGCCCTCAGCCGGCTCAAACCGATAATGCCAGCTGGCAAGAGGTGGCATACTGACTAAGATCGACTCAATACGGCCGTTGCTCTGTAGGCCAAATAGCGTACCACGATCATAGACTAAGTTATATTCGACGTAGCGACCGCGGCGATAGAGCTGAAATTGGCGCTGCTCATCGGTAAAGGGCATGTCTTGACGCCGCTCAAAAATAGGCAAGATACCATCAAGATAGCCGTTGCCTACTGCTTTCATAAAGTCAAAACACGTCTCAAAGTCCCAGCCGCGGCTCTCGGTATTGACATCGTCATAAAACAACCCGCCAATGCCGCGCTGCTCATTGCGATGACGCAGATGAAAATACTCATCGCACCACTGTTTGAAGTCAGGATAAACGCTGTCGCCAAACGGCGCGCACAAATCATAGCAGACCTGATGCCAGTGGACGCAGTCCGCTAGCACAGGATAAAACGGTGTCAAATCAAATCCGCCGCCAAACCACCAAATCGGCGCTTCGCCTTCTGCTTCGGCGACGAATAAGCGCACGTTGGCATGGCTGGTCGGGACGTTTGGATTTTTGGGATGGACGACGAGGGACACGCCCATGGCTTGTGCTTTGCGTCCTGCGATATTGGGGTGGCGTGCGGTCGCCGACGCGGGCAGGTTGTGCACGTGAATGTGGCTAAACATCACGCCGGCTTTTTCGATCACCTCACCGTCCGCTAAGACACAAGAGCGGCCGCCGCCGCCTTCTGGGCGCTGCCAATTATCAGGGACAAAGGTGGCATTACCGCCGCCGTCACGCTCTTGTGCTTCGAGCGCTTGGCAAATACGTGCTTGCAAATCGACCAAAAACGCGCGGACGCGAGCGATGTCATTATCGTTTGGTATGGCAGGGTTTGCCGCATCTGCTTGTGCCTGATCGACGTTTTTGTCTATGACGTTTTTGTCTATATTGGTATTAGCTGTATCTGGAATACTCATAACATATCTATTTATTTAGGTGTATGGCAGTATTAAAGTCTTTGTCGAGCAAATGCCCCATGCGGTCGCGTTTGGTGGCGAGGTAATCCGCATTCATATCGTTGACACCCACCAGCAAAGGCACGCGCTCCACCACATTGACACCGTGTTCGGTCAAATAGGCGACTTTATCTGGGTTGTTGGTGATGAGCCGTACCGCATCGACGCCGACATGGGCGAGCATGGGGCCACACATATCATAAATGCGCGCATCAGCAGGTAAGCCTAACATTAAATTGGCATCTAGCGTATCATGGCCCTGGTCTTGTAGGGCATAGGCGCGGATTTTGTTGGTCAGGCCAATACCGCGGCCCTCTTGGCGCAAGTACAAAATAGCGCCGCAGCCTGCCTCTTGGATGGCTTGCATGGCGGTATTGAGCTGCGGGCCACAGTCACATTTTAGTGAGCTAAAGGCATCGCCAGTAAGGCATTCAGAATGGATACGTACCAAGGGCACCGGCGGCTCTGAGGCTGCATGCGCTGTGCTCGGCACGTGGGTGTTGTCTGCCGTCTCATCAGCCGCTACTTGCTCACACGCAGCCAGACCAACGGTCAGCATCACATGCTCTTGGCCGTCGTCGTTTTCAAAAACATGAATATCAAACTCGCCATGACGAGTCGGTAGTTTGGCACTGGTAATAAATTGATATGACATTACTGTCCTGCATAAGCCTGTGGTGGTGGCAGTAGAGTCTGTAAAAACGCGATCACCTGCTCATGACGATAGCATGGTTTTGCGCTTTATGGTAAAAACACACAAAGTTCACAGACGGCGCACGATGATTAAAGCGACAATTAAAAAAAAATGCTATTATGCCATACTATTTTGACGGATACAGTGACAAGTCTTTACCCTTACATTACTATGTCGTCACGAACATTCGGTATTGATGCCTGATAATAAGGCATAATACTCATCCCAAGCCGCGCCGCGCTATATATTATGCTCGCGTGCTTGCTGTGAGACGCCGCATGATGGACTTTATGCCGGCGTTACATAAATAACTATATGGCTTGTTACATCAATAATGATGTAGATATTATTGACGTCGCTTGGCTATCTTTTTTATACACTAAAGCACGTTTTGTCAGCAGATTGGTAGGTATCGTACGGTTTATGCAGCAGTCACCTTATTCCCCACAGTCTCAGTCCGTATCTGCGTCAGCCACCACGTCTGCGGTTCAGCTGCCCAGTCTGCAGCAGACTTATACGGCGATCCCACGTGTGCGCCCGCAGACGCCGCTGCTCGATAGTATCGATACGCCTGCTGATTTAAATGCCTTTAGTAGCGCTCAGCTGATTGCGTTAGCCGATGAGCTGCGCCTTTTTTTGTTGTATTCGGCCGGTCAAAGTGGCGGACACTTTGGTGCCAACCTAGGCGTGGTCGAGCTGACCATTGTCCTGCATTACTTGCTAGATGCGCCGCACGATCAAATCGTTTGGGATGTGGGGCACCAAGCCTACGCTCATAAAGTGCTGACGGGTCGCCGCGCTCAGCTGGGCAGTATCCGTGCAAAAGATGGGTTGACCGCGTTTCCTGAGCGCGCCGAATCTGTGTACGATACCTTTGGTGTTGGTCATTCATCGACCTCCATCTCAGCGGGTCTCGGCATGAGTCTGGCGCTGCGGTATCAGGGGCTGCCGCAGACGGTCGCTTGTATCATCGGCGATGGGGCGATGACAGGCGGCATGGCGTTTGAAGCCATGAACGATGCGGTGCAGCAAGATGCCGATTTGTTGGTGATTTTAAATGACAATGACATGTCGATATCTTGCTCGATTGGCGGGTTTTCGCGGCATTTGGCCATGCTATGGGAGTCGGGGTATCAAGTAGATATCTCTGATACCGGCCAGCCTATCGTCTGTCAGCGCCCTGACATGCAGGGGTTTGATCGGCGCAAACGCCACAAAGAGATGCGCGATGTGCCGCAGCTCGAGGACAATTTATTCAAAGCCATTGGCTTTACCTACTTTGGCCCCTTTGATGGCCACAATATACCTGAGCTACTGCGCGTCTTGTCATTAGCAAAACAAGTCAAAGGCCCCGTGCTGGTACATATCTATACCACGAAAGGCAAAGGCTTTGCGCCTGCAGAGCTAGACCCAGTTGGCTATCATGCCATTAGTAAGCTATCAGATGAGCAGCCGCATGATACGCCGCCTGCTGCTAAAAAATCGCAGCCTGCGCTAAAGTACTCGCAAGTATTTGGCCAGTTTTTGTGTGACAAAGCGCATGAAGATGACAAATTGCTCGCCATTACGCCAGCGATGGAAGAAGGCTCAGGCATGACCGACTTTGCCCGTCAGTTCCCAGAGCGATTTTTTGATGTGGCGATTGCTGAGCAGCATGCCGTCACACTGGCTGCTGGTATGGCAACGCAAGGCGTCAAACCCATCGTGGCGATATACTCGACGTTTTTGCAGCGCGGCTACGATCAGCTGATTCATGATGTGGCTTTGCAAGATCTTGATGTCACGTTTGCCATCGATCGCGCAGGATTGGTGGGCGAGGACGGCGCGACCCATGCGGGGGTGTTTGATTTTGCTTTTTTACGCTGCGTACCCAACATGCTAATCGCTGCGCCAAAAGATGAAAACGAGTGCTACCATTTATTAAATACTTGCTATGAGTATCAAGGCTGTACGGCTGTTCGTTATCCGCGCGGCGTCGGTACAGGTGCTGCCATCGAGCGCCCCGCGCAGACCTATGACATCGGCAAGGCGATGATTGAGTCGGTAGTAGGACAAGATGATGCCCCTCTCAAGCTGGCGCTACTGGCGTTTGGTAGCATGGTCGCCGCCGCTGATTCGGCCGCCCAAGATATCGCTCAGCAGTTGCACTGTCAGGTACATGTGGTCAATATGCGCTGGGTGAAGCCACTAGATACCGTATTGTTAGAAGAGATACTGGCAAACGGCATCACCCATATCGCCACCCTAGAGGAGCACATGCTGATGGGCGGCGCGGGCAGTGCAGTCAATGAATATTTGCTCAATGAGTCGGCGGCCTTTAAGCATCATCGCCCAGCCATTTGCAATATCGGTATTCCGGATCGTTTTATCGCGCATGGCGCACCCGCAGAGCAAATGGCCGACTGTGGTCTGGATGTTGCAGGTGTGGTCAGTCAGCTCAAGCAACTGCTAAAATAAAACCCTGTCATTCATAAAAAATTGCTAAAATAGCAGAGTAAAAAATAAAGCTTATAGGTTTTTTGCTTAAACCTCGCCTACTTGCCGTAGGTGTGAATTATTTGACAACTTGGGCGGTGCAACGACTAGCAATCATCTATTTGGTTTGCTTGGCGGCTAGGGTTTTTGTTAGGTTGATAGGAGTTGGTTTTAAGTCGGCTTTATTTTTTGTACATTTTACCAGTGTTATCTCTTAAGTATATTCATTCATCAAGCAAATAGGTTATCTATGGAACCCATGGTCGTCATCGCAGCACGTGCTGCTGAAAAAGTCGGTAAAGAGATTTTATACGCGCATCAAAACCGTCACAAAATCGAGCTAGATATCGAGTCAAAAGGGCTTGATGGACTGGTCACCCGTATTGATCGTTTTAGTGAAGAGCTGACGATTGAGACACTAAAAGCCAGCTACCCAAACCATTCGTTTTTGGGTGAAGAGTTTGGTATGCAAGAAGGCCGCGGCGAAGATGCCGACTGGTGCTGGATTATCGATCCACTAGACGGCACCAAAAACTTCGTCCATGGTGTGCCGCAGTTTTGTGTCTCTATTGCCGTGCAGTATAAAGGTGTGACCGAGCACGGCGTGATTTATGATCCTGTGCGTGACGAGATGTTTTCTGCCAGCCGCGGCAAAGGCGCGCGTCTCAACCAACGCCGTATCAATGTCAGTGAGCGTAAAG
Organism: Psychrobacter sp. A3; assembly: GCF_028823565.1. Taxonomy (NCBI): domain Bacteria; kingdom Pseudomonadati; phylum Pseudomonadota; class Gammaproteobacteria; order Moraxellales; family Moraxellaceae; genus Psychrobacter; species Psychrobacter sp. A3. Next base: position 15,540 of record NZ_JAPEHS010000044.1, on the reverse strand, counting down.
TCATTGACGGTGGGCTATTTACCACTGGTCATCCGCTTGAGCGCAAACGCAATGGCGAAGTCATCTCTTATGCCAAGCAGCACTTTGAAAGCCTACAAAAAATCTCTGAAGCGGGCGGACAAGTTCGCCGTTTAGGCTCAGCTGCGCTGGATCTGTGCTATGTGGCGGCAGGTCGTTTTGATGGTTATTTCGAGATGTCTATCAAGCCGTGGGATATTGCTGCCGGTGAGCTGATTGTCACCGAGGCACGCGGCGTGGTCGTCGATCATACTGGCGCGCACAACTCGATGACATCAGGCTCTATCTTTGCCTGTAACGTCAAGCTGCTCAAGCCATTGATGCAAGTGGTGGTACCGACTTGGGGCGATGTGTTTTAAGCCGCCGTCAACGATCAAATCTTAAAAGCTGGTACCATTATGGTGCCAGCTTTTTTATGAGCTTAGGGTTTTGATCATCACGCTTGTCCTTGACCGTGATGCCTTGAAACTCAAGCTCTTTGCTGGTCGCCTCTAGCAAATCCAGCTCTTCTTCGATCAGTATCAGCATATCTTGTATATGCGGTAGCGCCTTACTACAGGCAGTGATGCCAAACTCAATTCTATCGAGATAGCTGGCGAGCGTGATGTTCATCGCTTGACCATTAAAGACGATAGAGGCAGGGTATAGCGACTGTAGCTTTGCGCCATTCCAGTATAAGGGTTTGGTTGAGCCGGGTACATTGGAGATGATCAGGTTAAAGGCTTGTTTTTTTGGGAATAAGCCCGTTGCCAGATTGATGCCTTCCCACGCATACGCGATCACGCTGTAATTAATCACTTGGGCTTGATTCATACGGCGAAAACGGCGTTTGCCGTTATTCATGCTGCGGTGGATAAGCTCGATGCGGCGTAGTGGGTCATCAAGGTGCGTGCCGAGGTTTGCTAGGACAAACGATAGCTGGTTACCTGAGACGCTATTATCAGTACGTAGCGACATCGGGACAAAAGCGATCAATGGCTTGCTGGGTAGGGCATCCATGGCGAGCAAATAACGACGAATGGCCCCTGAACAGACGGCAAGTACCACATCGTTTTTGCTGATTTTTAGGCGGGCGGCAATATGGTTAAAGCGTTCGATATCATAAGACTGCGCAGCGATACGACGAGAGGCGGAGATGCGTTTGTTTAAGATGCTCATCGGTGCATCAAAGGTGCCGACATAGCCTTCGTCGCCATGGTTTTTGAGGTTGTCCAGCAGCTCAGTAAACACCGGTTTGATGGTAGAGATTTGCTCTTTGATAATGCGCCGCACGGAGCGCTCTTTGGGCAGTATGGCGTTGACTTGGTTGCGGTGGCGCGCCATCAGTGACCACACAGGCAGGGTGACAGGCTCGGTGGCGGACTGCGATAGGGATTTTTGTACCAAACGCATGGCTGCAATACCATCGACTAATGAGTGATGGATTTTAAAATACAGCGCAAATCGCTCAGCACCGCCCTCAGTCTCGGGCTGGATGCCTTCTATCACGTGGCATTCCCATAGCGGCATGGCGCGATCTAGCAGCCGTCCGTGCTCCCTTGACACATACATCAGCAACTCGCGAATCCGCGCAGGGTTTGGCAGCGCGACATGATGTAGATGGTGCTCCACATCGAAGTTTTTGTCTTTTTTCCAAAAGATCAGATGCTCTAGCACTTGGTTAAAAGGAAAGCTTGGCGGCACGTCGGATTCTTGCATTTGTTTTACCAGCTGATAGACAAAATCGCTATCCGCCGCTTTTGGTAATTCAAATAAAAACAAGCCGCCAACGTGCATGGGCTGTTTACGCGACTCAAGAAGTAAAAATAATTGATCGACTGCGGTGAGAAGTCGCATAATAAATCCTTTTATGATGTTGGAAAAAAGACCCATGATGATGGCGTCATATCTGGCGCCACACGATCAGGTGTCCGCTGAGCTACTAGCAAAAGCGCTTACTGAAAAAAGTAGCCTGTCTGCGGCGAGCTGGCGGCTGCCATTTTGCGCATCGGCATACGGCCCGCCAAAAACGCCTCACGCCCAGCCCAGATAGCGTGCTTCATGGCTTGTGCCATCAAGACTGGGTTTTGCGCATTGGCAATGGCAGAGTTCATCAAGACCCCATCGCAGCCAAGCTCCATGGCAATCGCTGCATCCGAGGCGGTGCCGACGCCTGCATCGACCAATACGGGTACGTTGGCGTTTTCGATGATTAGGCTGAGGGTATGGCGATTGAGCAGGCCAAGTCCAGAGCCAATCAAGCTACCGAGCGGCATAATCGCCACGCAGCCCATGCTTTCAAGCTCTTGGGCGACGATAGGATCATCAGACGTATATACCATCACCTCAAACCCATCGTCTATCAAGACTTTGGCCGCTTTTAACGTCTCCATGACGTTAGGGTAGAGGGTTTTTTCATCGCCCAACACCTCAAGTTTGACCAGATTGTGCCCGCCGAGCAGCTCGCGAGCAAGCTTACAGGTACGAACCGCCGTTTCGGCATCAAAACAACCAGCAGTATTTGGCAAAATAGTGTATTTTTCTGGAGAGATGACGTCGAGCAAATTGGGCTCATCGTTATTTTGCCCAATATTGGTACGGCGAATGGCGACGGTAACAATCTCTGCCTCCGACGCGCCGATGGCCTTACCTGTCTGCGTCATGTCTTTATATTTCCCCGTCCCGACCAATAACCGAGAAGAAAAGGTACGACTACCGACGTTAAAGGTGTCTGATAGTAGCGGCGTGGGAGTGGGTTGGGCGTTTTCTGACATAACTCAAATCCTAATAACGGGCGGCAAGATGACCTAATAAATAGGCATCAAATATGAAAGGGTGTGTCTTAGTGCAAACGTGCAACGCTTATCAGACAAGTCTCAACCTGATAATAGCGCACTATCGACAAAATAAAAATCCTCTGTGGACTTGGCGCGTTAGATGGCGCAATTGGCACCAAGCGATAGGGACGCGCGTCTTGCAGATAAACTAATACGCATCTGACACAAAATGCTATTATACCAAACTCATGCAGGTTTACAGTCAGTCTTTTTGGACTAAAGCGGTGCGGCGCTGAGCCGCGCTATGCTAAGCCGCATTATATAATCAAGAGCGCTGTGCCATTTTAGAGGGAGTCGATTTTACCCATACCTCTGCTGTCATCATATGCTGCTCATACCGCAGTTATTCTTAGTTATCAGGTCGTTTTTATGATGCAATTGCCTTATAGTTTTGCCAAACGCCATCAGGTTTTGGTCATCCTTGCGATAGACCCTGAGCTGCCCGCGACGCTGGTACTGACCAAGGCCACACCGCTATCGGCGATTAATGAAGCGGTGCGGTTTTTACACCAGCAGGGCGTGCGCGGCGTGCCCACCTATGACAGTGTTAGCGCCGATGAGTTTGAAAAACGCCTAAACGCCGCTTATGCAGGCAATACGGGCGAGTCACAGCACATTGCTGCAGGACTTGAAGACCATCCGGATCTCGATAGCCTGGCAGATAGCGTGCCTGAGACAGAAGACTTGATGGATCAGCAAGACGACGCCCCCATCATCCGCCTGATTAATGCGCTACTGTCCGAGGCTATCCGTCTCAATGCGTCTGATATTCATATCGAAACCTTTGAAAAACGCTTGGTCGTGCGTTTTCGCGTCGATGGCGAGCTAAAAGAAATCATTAGCCCAAAACGTCAGTTAGCGCCGCTCTTGGTCTCGCGTATCAAGGTGATGGCCAAACTCGATATCGCCGAAAAACGCGTGCCACAGGATGGCCGTATCAGCTTGCGTCTAGCAGGGCGTGAGGTCGATGTGCGGGTGTCGACGCTGCCCTCTAGTTTTGGTGAGCGGGTGGTGATGCGACTGCTCGATAAGCAAGCAGGCCGCTTAAACATGACCTATCTGGGTTTGTCTGACAGCGACTATAGTGAGCTTAAGCGCCTTATCCATCGCCCGCACGGTATCATCTTGGTGACTGGGCCGACGGGGTCTGGTAAGACCACTACTTTATACTCGGCATTGACTGACCTAAATGATCAGACTCGCAATATCTTGACCGCTGAGGACCCGATAGAATTTCAGCTCGATGGCATCGGCCAGACGCAAGTGAATAATAAAGTCGATATGACCTTTGCCAAGAGTCTGCGCGCGATGTTACGACAAGATCCAGACGTGGTGATGGTCGGTGAGATTCGTGATTTAGAAACCGCAGAAATTGCTGTACAGGCATCGCTTACCGGACATTTGGTATTATCGACGCTACATACCAACACCGCTATAGGGGCCGTCACCCGCTTACAAGATATGGGGGTTGAGCCTTTCTTATTGTCATCATCACTGATAGGGGTCGTCGCCCAGCGTTTGGTGCGCACCTTGTGCCCGCACTGTCATGGCTGGCAAGCTGCAGATAGTGAGCAGGCCAAGCTATTTACTGAGATTGATCTGACATCGGGGCTATCAGGCGCACAAGCGACAGACACCTTTATCAAACTCCCCAAACCCGTCGGCTGCGACAAATGTAACCAGACAGGCTTTAAAGGTCGTACTGCCATATATGAGGTGGTGCCCATCGATGATACGCTGCGCCGTATGATTCATAGCAACACCGCTGAGTATGAGCTAGAAGCCTACGCTCGCCAAAAAACATCGTCGATTCGCGCTGATGGATTGCACAAGGTGACAGCAGGTCGGACGACGTTAGAGGAAGTGCTGCGCGTGACCAAAGAAAGCGCGCTAAATGATGAATCGCTTTTAAATTGATAGAGGGTTTATGAGGATGCCTAGCATATAAACGGCAAAAAAATAACTGACTATCAAAGCCAGTTATTTGGTCGTGCTCTATTGGTAATGACTGGTATGCAGTGGTACATTGATAGTGAGTACCGCAATTATTTGACAGCGATACACTCAACCTCGACGCTTGCGCCCGCCGCCAGCTCTGAGACGCCAAAGGCTGAGCGCACCGGATAAGGCTTGGCCATCGTGGCTTTGTAGACGTCATTAAAGTCAGCAAAGTCATCCATGTCGGTCAGCATCGCCATGCATTTGACCACATCTGACTTTTGGTAGCCATACTTTAGGAGCGTGGCGTGAATGTTGTCTAGCGCTTGCTTGGTTTCGGCTTTGACACCGCCTTTGACCAGCTTGCCGTCTTTAAAGCCGATCTGGCCTGACATATATAGTGTATCGCCGACCCGCACCGCTTCAGAAAAAGGATAGCTGCCACCTTCTCCCAAAAATACAGGGCTGGATTTGCTAAGCGTGGCATGTTGGCTGGTATTTGCTGGAGCGGCCGTGGCTGTCATGCTAAGCCCCAACGCGCAGGCCAGTAGTAACTTAGATAAAGGGGCTGTCAATGTATGGATAAGTTTGGACATCATTGTCTCCTTGTTGTTGGTTTTTTGATTTGATCACGCAATCTATGTGCTTTTGGCCATATCTGTAGTGGCGGCAGACAAGTCTTGCGCAGAGGGTGTATCGTTTAGTTGTGAAGCGGGTTGAGCATCATTGGTCTGGTCGTCAAGCGCACCTGCCAATGCTGCGTCATCACCTGCTGCTGTTTGCGCATTCGCTTTGCCTTGACGTCTGGTTTCTAGCTCTGACTTGGGTATCCAAGCCCATTTCATCTCGACCACGATAGGGTCGCGCTCGCTATCAGACTCGCGATCATGAATGACGCAAGGGATGACCATCTCGCCTTTTGGGGTATTGAGGATGGTCAAGCGCTGCTCATCCGACAAGGTGGCGATAGCGGCGATCTGACCTTTTTTGATGGGGCGATAAAAATCTACCGAGTAAGATTTAATCAGCAGGACACGGTCAGAGGGCAGGTTTAGACCCAAAATAAACCCCGTGGCTGTTTCGGCCAGTAGGGTGATGGCAACGGCGTGGATAGAGCCGATATGGTTTTGCACGGCTTTGGTGTTGTTTAAGCTGACCGCCACTTGGTTTGGCTCAACCGTCTCATAGTAGACGCCCGTGGTGCCGACATAGGGCACCACTTTACCAAAAGCCTTGGATAAAATACTAGAGCGGGCGCTGGCCGGTAAGTATTTGGTCACTGACAATAGCTTGGTGAATTGGTTACTGACGGGCTTGAGCGTGCTGTTTGGTGGTTCGACTGGCGATCTTGTGCTGTCAGCTACTTTGGCTGGCAATTTATTGGTCAGCTTGGTAGGGAGTTTTTTTAATAATCCTGACATACAAAAATCCTTTATATAGTATATAGATAGGTTGAAGGTGACATTGCGTATGATGAAACCTCATCAATAACGACGAAGCGCCTATTGGCTGCCAAGTCGTCACCACTACTATGGTACATTAACCGCGTTCTGCCTACTATTATTAGCATGAACTGCTGCGCTTACAAAATGATAGTAAGGTAACGAGCAGACCGCCCTAACGTCGCCATTTTCCTTGTTATAATCAGCCCGCCTATTGCTTGTTTCATGTTTATACACTTTTGCTCTGCTGGATAATGTTATGTCTGATGTCTTGCTCACTCAACCAAACCGCTCTCATCAACCAGTTAATATCATCTACACGGGCGTCGCTGGTACTGGTAAGACTTATCGATTGCTACAAATCGCCCAGCAATACACCGACGATCTGCCCACCGCAGATGATGAGGCGCTATTGGCCCAGCTGTTACAGAAATTGAGCTGGCGCGAGGTGCTGTGTTTGATATTTTTGCAGATGCGCAAGTCGCAGCAGGACTTACTAAAAGTACCAGAGATTGTCGCCCATCCTTTTTTTGTGGCAAAGGCGGCCAAAAATGCCCGCGACAAAAACTTAAGCAGCACCGCTTGGTTGGCGCTGCGTCGCCACAGTCCTGCTGACTCGCGGACGGTCAGCTGTGATAACCGCGCTAGTCAAGCGTATTTTGATAAGGATGAGAGCGGTGCGTGGTATTTGCTGCCTGATAGCATCGACTTGCTAGAGGGTTTATCACAGCAGCTAGCCGAATTTGAGCAAGCGCAGCACGACAATAGCGCGCGCCAGCAAGCCTTTAACCAGCAGCGCTTTAGTATGGTGAGCTTTCACCAAGCCTACGGCTATGAAGAGTTTGTCGAAGGGATTCGCCCCGTTATGACATCTGCCAATACCGCCAACAATGCCTCAGGCCGACAGATGCAGTATGGCATTCAAGATGGCGCGTTTTTGTTGTTGTGTCAGCGCGCCGCTCGCGACCCCAAAAAACGCTATGCTATGCTGATCGATGAGATCAACCGTGCCAACGTATCACGGGTCTTTGGTGAGCTGCTAAGCTTAATTGAGCCAGATAAACGCACTGGCATGGCCAATGCGATGACGGTAAAGCTGGCGTATTCTGGCCGTACTTTTAGTATTCCGGCCAATGTCGATATTTATGCCACCATGAACACGCAAGATCATTCTTTAGCCCCGCTAGATATGGCGCTGCGCCGGCGCTTCCGATTTGTCGATTGTCCGCCACAGCCTGAGCTGCTACCAAGTATCGAGACAGGCCACAGCGCAGACAGTGCTGAGTCTGCTGCCACGATAGCGCTCGGCAAACTACTCAGCGGCCTCAATCAGCGCATCACGCAAACGCTCGGCAGCGAAGCGCAGTTGGGCCATGCGTTTTTATGGGCGATAGAGAGTCTGGAGCACTTACAACGCGCACTGACCGAGCAAATCATTCCACAATTAGCGCAAGCTGCAGGTGGGCAAGTGGCGGTGCTACAATATATCTTTCAAGATGACGAGCAGCCGCTAGCGATGCAGTTTATACAAGACAGCCAAGCGCTGCTGGCAGGTAGCCGGCCTACACAGACGGCGACTCAAAATGACAGCGCCGCTGGCTATTTGGGCCATGATTCGTTTTTTGGTCAGCCGCACTCGGCTCTAGGGGCAGGGGGCTATAGGATAAATGTAGATCTTATAGCAGGCGCAGGCGCGTTTGCGCAGGCGGCTATCTATCAGCGATTATACTGATGACTGTGCGCCATAACGATAGCAACCTTCATACCGCTGGTAATCCTGAGCTGCGGCGGCCAGCTGTTTCTCAGACAGGCATTATGACGGTGTTTGAGCATCAGCGGCTGACCGCGCGCGACTTTGCGTACGTGACTGATTTTGAGTGGCTACTGGCGCAAGAGTTTGCGGTATTTGGCATCAAGCGTAAGCGGGGCCAGTGGCAGCTTCAGGTGGGTCACTATATCGGCATTGTGCACCTGCCAAGTGGCATGGTGCTTGAAATATTACCCAAACGGATGGCGGCGTCAAATACACCGCCTCAGCGTCAGTCGCCATCACAGCAGCAAAGCGCTATCAGCCGCACTCGGCTTTGGGTGCAGAGGATGCTGGCAGATTTGATCGCCAGCAACGACTCATCACCGCAGACACTGCCAAATAGCAAACACCTTGGGCAGTTTGGTCGCCACGCTGCACCCTTACCGATCAACGCTTTGCCATTGTCAGATTGGCTTATTCAGCAGTTTTTGCAAGGACTGACGCAGCACTCACCCACCAAGCACTATCAAACGCAAATCGATAACCAAACCTCATTGCAAGGTCGCCTCGTGATAAAAGAGCAACTGCAGCGCAACCTGCTGCAGCCGCACAAGTTCGTGTGTGAGCGCAGTGTGCTCAGCCAAGAGATGCTAGCCAATCGGCTGATCAAAAGTGCTTTAGAGCAACTTGGCCCATTACTACAGACCTCCATGCGTTTTCGTCGCATCGGCGCTCAGTTGTCGACGACATGGCAGCGGGTCTCTGCGCTACATGCTCATGAGCTGACGCAGTTGGCGACGGTCTATCAGCAAGCCAAACGCCAGCTTGCTATGCAGCCACTGCGCGTGGCCGCCGTGCAAGGTGCGCAGCAGCTATTAGAGATGGCGTATTGGCTACTGCGCCAGTCGAGTGTCGCTGGGGCAAATGGTATCGCGCCACTTGCAACAAAACAGCAGCCATCATCACTACGTTTGTGCCTGCTGCTAGATATGAACCAAGCCTTTGAGCAGTGGGCCAGCTTACGTATCGCCGCACTGTTTCGGCGCGTCAGTACGAGATATCAGCCGCTGTTTCAGGCGCAGCGGGTCTGGTTGAATGACGAGGAGGGGCGAGCTTGTTTGTCTATCCGCCCTGATTTATTGATTTATCAAACGCCGCCTGATAATGACAATGACAACTCCACTCATACGCATCACAAGGCAAAGACAGTCACTAACACGGCACGCTGTTATAGTCATGTGATCGATATCAAATGGAAAGCACTAGCAAGTGGTGCTGCTATCAACCCCAGCGATGCTTATCAATTGGCCAGCTATGCGCAGGCTTATCAAGCGCCGCAGGCTTGGCTGGTGTATCCTGTACAAGATGACACGCGGCAACCGACGAGGCTTCGCCAGCTGCCTATCACAGAAGCGCTCGCCAGCAAGGTGCCAGATCATGCCACGCTATGGCTAATACCCTTTAACGTCAACACAGGCACGATAAATAAGGGCAGTGACTTGTTTCCTTGAGAAAATATAGTATAATGCCCCTGTCGATGAGTAGGTATTATCGATATTAAGGGATATTAAGGCGTGGATTGTGGCCTTTTTTATAAAAACATGCGTTTTTGCGTTAATTTAATAATTCTTTTAAATTTATCAAAAATAGGTGTTGACACAATCGGCTTTACCCCTTAATATGTGCACCTCGATAGCGATGAACATTAACAAGTTAGCGGCGTTGCCAACGACAAGTTACTTAACAAAACTATCGTAAAAATAGAAATATCGGAGTGTGGCGCAGTTTGGTAGCGCATCTGGTTTGGGACCAGAGGGTCGTAGGTTCGAATCCTATCACTCCGACCATCTATTTATTTAAGAGCCTTACAGGCTTTTTTTTATGTATAATGATTGAGTTTATACTACAATAGTAATGTAATCTTAATTAGATATATAAAAAGCCCTTAAGAGCGCCTGTAGCTCAGTTGGATAGAGCACCTGCCTTCTAAGTAGGTGGTCGCAGGTTCGAATCCTGCCAGGCGCGCCATTTAGCCTGCATATCTTGCCTTCCTTGGCCATATTATGGCGGTTGTAGCTCAGTTGGTAGAGCCCCGGGTTGTGATCTCGGTTGTCGTGGGTTCGAGTCCCATCAGTCGCCCCAATTTTTATTTTTCTCTCTTTATCTGTCAGTAGCCGCTTTGGCTCTATTGCTGCACCTTTTTTCTGTTTCTTTATCAGACTTTCCTGTCGTTACTCTTTATATTTATCCTTTGCTGCTCATAAATAATGACACTGGTTTTGGCCGGCGTTTTTTTGTGCCTGCGTGTTTATACCGCGATCTGATGCTTGGCGCTCATATTTGTCATTCTATCGTTTGATTTAAGTGCCATTTGCCAAACATATAAGTGCGGGCAGTATTGGCGCGCCTCGAGTTTGGTCTATGTGTCTAACGTATGTATATTTTTAACCAGAGTCCACGAGCGGATATTTGACTTGTGTCATCTCTATGAGATAGTTTATTTTGCTAGGTTTGGACACTGCTCATAATCACTAAGGAACGACAGATGGACGCTCTAAGCGTATTGCTACAAAATGTGCATTTGTTTGAAACCAAATACTATCGGCTAAATTGCGTCGGTAATTGGTCTTATTCATTGACGAGAAAAGACACTATTTTATTTTACTTAGTGATGTCTGGCAGTTTTTGTATCGATGTTGGCAATGATCGACGAGAGGTACATGCAGGCGATATTATCATGATTCCCAATACCCATCAGCATACAAGCTATGCGCTAGCGTATGATGGTGATGCCGCCCAGCCGCTAGATGAGATGCTCAATAGCTGCAAAGCACAGACGCTAGATGTCAAAGGTGAGGGCGAGTCTCATTCGTCTCTGATTTTGATTGAGTGTAAGTATGACAAAGAGATGATACGGCCGTTATTGTCTGTCCTGCCATCGATTTTGCCCGAAATTAATGAAGAATCTGATGGCAGGTTTGAGGTCATTGATGTGGAGATTAAGCTGCTGACCTTGGAGGCTGAGCGCGAGCGTATGGGTAAGACCGCAGTCATCAATCACTGGGCGAGTATCATGATGATTGAGTGTTTGCGCGTCTATATCGAAAGCCTGCCTGAAGCCACTGAGAATTGGCTAAAGGCCATGAAAGATCCGTTTTTGACCAAAGCCTTGGCCGCCATGCATGAAGATCCAGGCAAAAGCTGGACGATACATAAGCTGGCAGAGGTCGCGGGGATGTCGCGCTCAAGCTTTGCGCAGCGCTTTAAAGACACAGTCGGTATGCCGCCGCTAACGTATCTGATTGATTATCGCTTGCGCCTGGCAGCGCGCTACTTGCGGTTGCAACAAAACAGCATCAGCCGTATCAGTGAGCTGGTCGGCTATGCGTCGGATTCGACCTTTAGCCAAGCATTCAAGCGCGTTTACGGCGTCTCGCCCAAAGCCTATCGCCAGCAGTATCACGGTTAGCGGATGACGTGATGCCGCGTTTATCTGGCTAGGTATTTTAAGCCGCGTGCGGCGGTGGGTATTTTGCTGATGGACGGCTGACAATACGTCGATGTTCAGGTACTATGGAATATTGAGTCATCTGGACGCCAGCGCTTGTGACAAGCGTGCTATATTTCCTTATAAAGCAGGCATATAGTCAGATCTAGATGATGTTTCATTTTGCTGCAGATGGTATGTTATGACTGAACCAACCGCAAAGCCAAACGCCCAAGCCGGTAGCCAATCCGCTATCGAAGCCAATGGCAACAAACCAAGTAATGCGCCTCAAGGCACCGTCAGTGATGCGCAATATCCCATGACAGACGCTCAGGAGGATGACAGCGCTGTGGTCTTTGATAAGGCGGCACTGTTGGCCTTGTTTACGGTTGATAGCGCTGTGGACACGGCGCATACAGTCATGCCACAGGTGCAAACTGATGCTTCTACCGATAAGGACAGCGTTGCCGCCCAGCGTCTGGCCTTGTACCGTGCTCAGCATGAGCGTACACGGCTCTTGTATATGGCTCCTGCCAATACCCGTCCGACTTATTTGGTACAAACGCTCAAATCACAGTTTGTAGAATACCAGCAATATTTGCTGGCGCAGCAGCTTGATAAACGCGGATTGATGGATACCGATGGGCTTGAGCGTCTTTGGCAGCAGCTACATGTGGTCGACGACATCATCGCTGATATCGTCCGCCACATGCCCGCGCAGCAGCCAGCAGGGTGGCAGCTGACCACTCAAGATGGCCGTAACCCGTTGTGCTTTGCCACGATCGGCAAGCTCAAAAACACCAAGCCTATCTTTGATCAAGGCAGCCTCAACAGCTATGTGCTTGGGCACTTTGGGGTGAGTAGTTTTACTTACGATAGAGGCTATTATATCGGCCATGTAGTCGGCTATTTATTTAGTTGTTATTTTTGCGCGCATCTGTCCATTAGCTATAGCGTCACGGCGCTTGCGCCTGAGGTGGTGGCGGATTATGACTACGCCAGTTTAGAGACACCGCATATGGTGCGGCTGCTACAAGGGCTAGACGGCTATTGCAAAAAACGCATTTATCAATTGGCCGTCATCTGTGCACGGCTGAGCGTGTTTGCCAGTGATAAACGCATCGAGAGAATGCTGATCGCTGAGGTCAATGACTTTGATAAAAAGCTCCAACAGCAGCATTTAGATGTCTTGCTCCTCCAAGGGCTGATGCCGGATAGCAACGACTCCACACCGCTGTTTTAGGCGACAAAGCCATACCCTAAGGTTTTGAGCGCTGTTTTATCATTCACTCTATTTGATCTTCTTAGGATATCTGCTGCTATGCCAGCCTATCATTTTAAAGCGCTTGACGAGCGCGGCAGTATGCAAAAAGGCCTGCTCGAGGGCGATTCGGCGCGGCAGATACGCCAGCAGCTGCGTGATAAGCAGTGGACGCCCGTGGAGGTCAGTGCCGTCAATGACAGACAAGCTAAGCATAAAAACCGCTATAAAAAGCCCTCCGCTTATGAGCTGGCGCTCTTAACCCGTCAGCTGTCTGTCTTGCTGGCAGCAGGTATTCCATTAGAAGAAACGCTTGCCGCCGTCGCCAAACAATCACCAAAGACGCATATTAAATCTCTCATGCTTGCCGTGCGCTCTCATGTGTTAGAAGGCTTGAGTCTTGCGCGCGCACTACGGCAAGCCGCTAGTTTTCCACCACTATATATCGCGACCATTGCGGCAGGCGAGAAATCTGGTCATTTGGATTTGATCCTCAACCAATTGGCAGATTACACCGAAAACCGTTTTGCTTTACAAAAGAAAATCCAAGGCGCAATGGTCTATCCGATTGTGCTGATGGTGATGGCGGTCGGAGTAATCATGGGCTTGATGAGTTTTGTGGTGCCAAAAATCGTCAAGGTCTTTGAGCAATCAGAGCAAGCGCTACCGCTGATTACCCAAATCGTACTCACACTGTCCAATTTTATCACTCAATGGTGGTGGCTGATGCTGTTGATATTGGCTGCGCTGGCATTTTTGTGTTATCGCTTTGCCCAAACGCAAGCGGGCAAGTTGGCCATTGACAGTCTGGTACTCAAGCTACCGATATTGGCGCGCTTGTCTAAGGGACTCAATGCCGCGCGCTTTGCCAGTACTTTGGCGATATTGGTGCGCTCAGGGGTGCCGCTGATTGAAGCCCTACATATCGGTGCGGCGGTGACGACCAACTTACATATCAAACAAACCATTGTGAGTGCAGCCGATCGAGTCACAGAAGGCGCTAGCCTCTCTACGCAGTTAGAAAAATCCTCCTATTTTCCGCCGATGATGGTGCAGATGATCAAAAGCGGCGAAAACTCAGGCGAGCTGGAAAACATGCTCAGTCGAGCGGCCAGTATGCAAGAGGCCGAAGCTACCAACTTTATCAGTACGTTACTGTCATTACTTGAGCCGTTGATGCTGGTATTGATGGGAGTGGTGGTGATGATTATCGTCATGGCAGTAATGCTGCCGATTGTCAATATGAATGATTTGGCCGGTTAATCCGGTTAAATGCCACGTAACTTAAGGTGAATCGACGATATAGACTTATTTTGAGCGGACTGTATGGGCGATTAGGTAACAGTGAGCCGTGGGTCTATCTTGCTTAAACGCCCGCCAGCTTGCTCAAGCTTTACTTACTGTTGTACATTATTGACTGCGAGTAAGATAAACTTCTGCCAACCCCCGTAGTAAGCTATAGTAACCAGCGTCAGTGTCTCTACAGCCTGCCCGCTGGTTTATAAAACCAAAAAAGATACAAAGCCAAAAAAGATAAATTCATAAGACAAGTCATCTGGCGGCGCTGGATAAAAATAAAATCATGGTCTATAGTGACCATGGTGCCAATATCGATAGATAACGGCAAATAAATCAAATCAGGTAACCATGTGCCAAGTAGCGCCAAGTAGCGCCAAGCATTAAACGCCATTTAAGCGCCCTGATAACTGACACAACTGCGATGATAAAAGTGATGATAATGACTGACAAAACCCAAGCCGCCCCCCGAGCACAGATGACGATGGACAATACAGGTAGCAGCCCGATAAATACCACTCATGCGAAGCGGAGTGGCCAGTCCGGCTTTACCTTGATCGAGATTATGGTGGTGATTGTCATTTTGGCCATACTAGCCGGCCTTGTGGTACCCAAAGTGGTGGGCCAAAGCGACAGAGCCCGTATCAAAACCACTGAAACCGCGCTGGCTACTGTCTCAAACGCGCTTGATATGTATAAAGTAGACAACTCGCGTTATCCCACCACCGCGCAAGGATTAGAGGCACTGCTCACGCCGCCAAGCGACGCGAAAAACTATCCCGAAGGCGGCTATATCAAAGGCGGCTATCCAACAGATGGCTGGGAAAATGAGCTGCAGTATGTCGCTCCAGGCAGCGAAGGCCGTCCTTATGACTTGTTTTCATTAGGAGCCGATGGCCAGCAGGGCGGTGAAGGGCAAGATGCGGATATTTACGCGCAGCTATAGTCCACAATAGCAAGGCAAGCAATGTATCTCGGCGTAGAATAAAGGCAGTCCAAAATGACGTCAATATGCCGATATTACTCGTGCTACTGCTATAAATTTACCTGCGGACTGTTCTCCTAGAGGCTACGAAAAACTCATTCCAGTAGCACTGTAGCAGTTTTAGAAAGAAGCAGGCTCAAGCTTTGCGGTTTTTATAATGATCAGATATCAACCAATAACAGCTTATTGGTTGATATTTTTTATTAGTGACACAAATTATGATTTTTGTTAACTACTCTTTATTGAATGCGTTTTACTGTAGACTGTCTCGGTATATGTATTAATATTATAATTATTTTTAATGTATGTTGCGCTGTATAAGCGGCTTGCTGCTTTGAGCATGATTTAATCTGCATTATCAAGTTTGACATCAGTTATTAAGAGGTATCATTTATGGGTATATCGACATCTACGACAAAATACCAGTCAGCGTGCATGCGTACGGCGGCCATCATTCTTGCTAGTAGCTCACTGATAGCAGCGGGAACCATAAGCGCTCAAGCAGCCAGCCTTAGCGGTTTGTTTAACAGCAGTAATAACGGGTCGT
>NZ_JAPEHS010000043.1:0-21235 GCF_028823565.1 Psychrobacter sp. A3 | reverse complement strand
CAGTCTTTTTTGTGCGCCAAATGATGGTTGTCGCCCGCACACAGTCTTTAGCCATAATCCAACACAACACCCAAAAAAACCAGCTATATTAAAACCAGCCCTACTCATAAAAAAAGCCGATGACAATCACGGTCGTTGGTGCAAAACAAATTGACACGGAGGTGTACGATGGGAGGTTTCTATCCGCGTTTTAACCAAGCATTATTGTTGACGATGACATTAGCATTTCTGCCTGCTATCTCTGCGTGCTCACAGCCGCAGGCAGATCCTAGCAAAAAAACCATTCCGACCAACTCTAATCAGTGGCAAAAAAAGCTCGGTGATACTTTTGAGCAACTGCCTAAGACCGATCAGCAGCTGCTCAGTCGCTATATGCTGCGCATGAAACTCAGCGGTGCCTATGAGTCTGGTGCGATGCCGCGCACTACGATCAAACAAGCCTTGATACAGCAGCGTGAATATGAGCGCTTGCATCCCAATAATCCCACGGGCAAAAAAAGCCCCATCATAAAAAGTCAGCAAGCGGCCACGGCCAACGCGCAACACTACCCTGTGGCGCTCTTGCCAGTCAAAAGCAGTGATAGCGACAGTTTAAACCAAGTAAAGCTCCAGTTTATGCTATCCAACCATGGCGAAGTCGCCATCGATAGCTTTAAGGGTACATTGGTGATGAAAGACATCGCGTTGACCCAAGGCAAGCGCTTTAATGTCCCGTTGACTGTGTTTGATCCTGCTATCAAACCTGAGCAGTCTGGCAAAATTATCATCGAGAGTAGCATTGAGGACATCAATGTCATGCGCGCTATCAGAAACACCAGAGACATGACTATTGAGATTAGCGAAGGGACGTTGACACTAGCAGATGGTCAACACGTTGAGTTTGATGAGTCTTTAATCAAATAAAACATCACTAGTACGCGCCTAGGCATATAAATGAATACGCAGGTAAGAGACTGGCTAAAAAGTAACAAGCGCTCTCTTGTCATTATTTAAGTGATAAAGCGCGCTAATACACGCCCATAAAAAAAGCCCCAATCATTGCTGATTGGGGCTTTTCGAATTTGGCGGAGACGGAGAGATTCGAACTCTCGAAGGGCTATGAACCCTTGCCGGTTTTCAAGACCGGTGCATTCAACCGCTCTGCCACGTCTCCATTGGTGCATCATTATATAGATATCATTTCATAATGCAAGCAGATAATCTAAAAAAATTAAATTAATTTATCGATGGGTACAAATCACGGATTTAATGACCGCTGGAGGCCAAATGCAAACACATATCAAGCAGTCTATTGGCATAGCCCCACTCGTTGTCATACCAAGCAAAAACCTTGTACTGCGTACCGACCTGCATCAACTGCTGACCATCAATGATAAGCGACTCGGTCTGATGGATAAAATCGCTGGATACTAGTGGCTCATCGGTATAGGCCATGATATCACGCAAATGACCGTCGCTGGCGGCTGTCAGTACTTCACGAATCGCCTCAGTGCTGACAGGCTGGGTGTCAAAGACAAAGGTCACATCGATCGCTGCAACGGTGATGGTGGGTACACGGATAGAGTGACCATTGACCTTGCCGACCATCGCCGGTAATACACGCTCGGTCGCAGCGATACTGCTCGAGGTCGTAGGTATGATGTTATGACCTGAAGCACGGGCGCGTCTTGGATCTCGGTGCGCTTGATCGAGCACAGTCTGATCAGCGGTGACTGCATGAATCTCTGTCATCATCGCGGAGGTGACGCCAAAAGCCTTATCAAGGGTATCGATCAGCGGTACCAGCGCTTGGGTGGTACATGAGACGCTCGAGATAATCGGTAGCGCCCGCGTCAAGGTATCGCTGTTGACGCCCATCACGATACAGGCATCGACATCATCGAAAGGCGCTGCACCGATAATGACCTGCTGCGCGCCCGCCTCGATATGCAGATGCGCCTGCTCATAAGAGCGAAAGTGCCCCGTACACTCCAGTACCACATCGACCCCTAACGCTTGCCATGGCAGGCTCTTAGGATCTGGCTCTGAGAGTATATTGATACAGTAAGTCAGGCTGTTTTTGGTCAGGCACAGCTGGGTTTTATTCTCATCCGTACTGGCGACCACCAGCTCAGCTGCCACGCCCAGCTGACTTAAGCGGCCATGCGCACTATCAAACTTTAATAAATGCAATAAAATATCAGCAGGTGCCAAGTCATTAATTGCCACCACATGAATCGCTCGACCCAAGACCTCAAAACGCTCTAATAAGGCGCGCAGTACATTACGCCCGATACGGCCAAAGCCATTAATCGCCACTCGTAATGGCTGGGTATGCTCGCCTGTATAAGACATCGCGGCGACGGCTGGATCAGAGGTCAGTTGATAAGTGGCGCTAGAAAAATCAGGCATAAAAACATATCGCTATAAAGATAAAAAACAAGGCAAATCACTGAGACGATATCACATCATCGCCTAGCCCTATGGGGTAATAAAAATCAAGGCCAGACGAATGGTGTTGTAATCGATACGCTGCTTGAGATGCTCAAAGACTGGGCGCAGCTTAACACTGCCATCATCATTAAAGTCATTGGGGTTGTTGGCGACTTTGATCGCGATATAAGCGGTACCTACTGCCGTCATCACCTCATCGTCTGGGCGCAGATGGTCACAGGCCAAGCTTGGGTCCTGCGCTTTTAACTCTGCAATATGGCGCATGATGGTAGATTGCGACAGCTGGCGCGCTTGTGATATCTCAGCGATAGACAAACTCTCTTCGAGGAGCGTTTTGGTTGCCAGCAAGGTGCTTTGGGACTTATCAGCGACCTGGTTGCGGCGTTGCGTTTTGGTTGCCAGCAAGGTGCTTTGGGACTTATCAGCGACCTGGTTGCGGCGTTTTTGTTTTTTGTCAATCTTTGCCTGCTGCTGCTCACGGCGCTTTTTTTGTAGCGCCGCGTAGGCATCAATCACTGATTGATTCAGCGTACCGCCCGACTTTAAGATAAACTTGTCATGCGCTTGTGTCAGACTCTCTTCATTGAGCATGGCATAGTTGGCATCCGCCTCTTCGGAGAGCGCCAAAAACCGCTTATCCGCCCCACGTGCGAGGGGGTCTAACTGCAGACTCATCTCATTCATGCCAAGCAGCTGCAGCCCTGCTAGCGACTTGAGGCGTGAGAGCGCCACATAGCCTTGGCCCAGCTCAAACGTGCGCGACAGATCAATCTCTGCGGCCTCTAGGGTCATGCCTTGCGATTTGTGAATGGTAATTGCCCAAGCCAGACAAAGCGGCACTTGGCTGTAGCTTGCCAGCACCTCCCCTGTCTCATCTTCGATGATCCACTCTTCTGTCTCAGCGACGACCTCACGGCCTGAGTTTAGCCGCACCACAGGCATTTTTTGCGTGGTGTTCTTTTTGGTTTTTGCCTTCTGTTTGTCTGACGTATCTGTCTTTTTGGCCGTCTCTGCGTCATTGTCTGCATCGACTTCTTCAATTAAGGCTTCGCTATTGCCCTTACCATCGTCTATCTTGACAGCGGTAAAGCCAACCAGCTCACCCATGGTGCCATTCGAGACGCCAAGCTCGGTGTTGTTTTTGATAAACATCACCTTAGCGCCGACTTTGAGCGTCAGCTCATCTTGGGTACGCACGGTCTTTTTGAGCGTGTCGACCAGCTTACTATCGCCCGTCGAGGTCGCCTCAAAACGCATCATCTCGCCATCTAGGGCGGCCAGCTCTTTGTCATTGATTTTATTGACATTGAGATTGTGAGTATACAGTCGGGTGCGCTTGATATCGACGTCTTGATCATAGGTCGCCTCTAGTGCCGCAATCGCCTCAAAGGTGACTTCTTGGCGGCGAATTTGGTTGAGAATGTCATCCAAATCCAGTCCGCCATTGGCCGCCTCGCTCACTTGACGATGCTGCTCAGACAGATAGCAAATATGAAACTTGGCATCGAGCCATGCCTCAGACATAAAGGCAAACTTTTCGCGGTTACTCTCGCCGCGACTGCCAATCGGTGGCAGCTGAAAAAAGTCGCCGGCAACGACCACTTGGATACCACCAAAGGCACTGTCGTTTTTGCGCACGTGTTTGAGCACTTGATTGACTAAGTTTAGCTGCTTGGCATGCAGCATCGATATCTCATCGATGATAAGTACCGCTGTTTCTTTTAGGCGATCTGCCAAAAACTGTTTGCGCGATAGATTGCTCAAATCGCGCTCCGTCAGCTCATCTTTGATGCCTATTCCTGACCAGCTGTGAATGGTGGTACCGCTCATGTGCGTCGCTGCAATGCCTGTACTGGCTGTGACTGCTACTGGCACACGGCGCGCGCGCAAATAATCAATATATTGGTTAAGAGTATAAGTCTTACCCGACCCTGCCGATCCAGTCAAAAAAACGTTTTGACCTGTTTTTAAAATATTAAGAGCAGAAGATTGACGCATATATCCAAACCAATAAGTAATAAAAGAAAATAGGAAGTAAAAATACCGCATTGCATCGCACCCAAGTGTGCGGCACTGCCATTTAATTATAACAGCTGCACTCACTTTACAAAGCACTTTAGCAGGCGCTAATCGCATAACACAAAGTTATGCGATACGAAATATATCATTATAAAAAGTCATTATCACTCAACGCCAAAGCTCAGTACGATAGAGTCATAGCTTGGTCAGGAAGGCCAAATATTTATGTTCCAACCATCATAATACCCAACAAGGAGTCGTTCATGTTATACGCCTATCCCAATACTGAAAACAGTCCCGTCCAATTCCGCAGAAAATACGACAACTTCATCAATGGTGAGTGGGTCGCCCCCATCGATGGTGAATACTTTGACAACCCAAGCCCCATCGATGGCAAAATCATCTGCCAAGTGGCACGCTCAAAAGAAGCCGATATAGAAAAAGCACTCGATGCCGCGCATGCTGCCAAAGATGCTTGGGGCAAAACCAGTGTCGCTGAACGCGCCAACTTGCTCCTCAAAATCGCAGACAAGATGGAAGCCAACCTCGAAGCCATCGCTATCGCCGAATGCTACGAAAACGGTAAGCCTGTGCGTGAGACTTTGATGGCGGATATCCCGCTGGCTATCGATCAGTTTCGCTACTTTGCCAGTGCCATTCGCGCCCAAGAAGGCGGCATCAGCCAGATCGATGAAGACACCGTTGCTTATCATTTCCATGAGCCACTAGGCGTGGTCGGACAAATCATCCCGTGGAACTTTCCTATCCTGATGGCGGTGTGGAAAATCGCCCCCGCTCTCGCTGCTGGTAACTGTATCGTCATGAAGCCAGCTGAGCAAACGCCAGCATCCGTGCTATTTATGCTAGAGACCATCGGTATCGCTGACATTTTGCCAAAGGGCGTACTAAACATCGTCAATGGCTTTGGCGTTGAAGCTGGTAAGCCACTGGCCTCTAACCCGCGCATCAATAAAGTCGCCTTTACTGGTGAGACCACGACCGGCCGCCTCATCATGCAGTACGCCAGTGAAAACATCATTCCTGTGACGCTAGAGCTGGGCGGCAAAAGCCCCAACATCTTCTTTGCCGATGTGATGGATGAAGACGATGACTTCTTGGACAAAGCGGTCGAAGGTTTGGTCATGTTTGCCCTCAACCAAGGTGAGGTCTGTACGTGTCCGTCACGCGCACTGGTACATGAAAGTATCTATGATGAATTTATGCAACGCTGTATCGAGCGCGTCAAGGCCATCAAGATGGGCAACCCGCTAGATACTAATACCATGATTGGCGCGCAAGCCAGCTCAGACCAATTAGAAAAAATCCTCTCTTATCTGGATATCGGTAAGCAAGAAGGCGCAAAAGTATTGGTCGGCGGTGAACAAGCCAAACATGATGGCGCGCTGGGCGATGGTCATTATGTGCAGCCAACCATCTTTGAGGGCACCAATGACATGCGCGTGTTCCAAGAAGAAATCTTTGGCCCTGTACTTGCCGTCACAAAGTTTAAAGACGATGACGAAGCCATGAAAATCGCTAACGATACCTTATATGGCCTAGGCGCTGGCGTCTGGACTCGTAGTGTACATAAGGCGTATCGCTTTGGCCGTGGTATCCAAGCGGGCCGCGTCTGGACCAACTGCTATCACATTTATCCATCACACGCGGCCTTCGGTGGCTACAAGCAATCAGGTATCGGCCGCGAAAACCATCTAATGATGCTCGACCATTATCAGCAAACCAAAAACATGCTGGTCTCTTATAGTCCCAAAAAGATGGGCTTCTTTTAAGCCTGTCTGTCACGCACTTTGTGGCAGCCGCCATAAAGTAATGAGTTGGTAGATATGACATCTACCAACTCACCATCCACGATAAGGAGAATGCAACGTGAGTAATAAAATGAAAGCGGCCGTACTACATGAGTTCGGACAACCCTTGCAGATTGAAGAAGTGGATATCCCAACCCCAGGTGCCGGTCAGATATTAGTAAAAATGGAGGCCTCAGGCGTCTGTCACACGGACCTTCATGCCGTTGAAGGAGATTGGCCAGTCAAACCAAGTCCACCATTTATCCCAGGCCATGAAGGCGTCGGTATCATCACCTCTGTCGGCGACAACGTCCATCACGTCAAAGAAGGCGACCGAGTCGGTGTGCCCTGGCTCTACTCTGCTTGCGGACATTGTACGCATTGCCTAGGCGGCTGGGAAACGCTCTGCGAGCAGCAAGAAAACTCCGGCTACTCAGTAAACGGCAGTTTTGCTGAGTATGTCTTGGCCGATGCCAACTATGTCGGTATCATCCCTGAAGGCGTCGACTCTATCGAGATTGCCCCGGTGCTGTGCGCGGGTGTCACCGTCTACAAAGGTCTTAAAATGACGGATACCAAGCCTGGCGATTGGGTGGTGATCTCAGGTATCGGCGGACTTGGGCACATGGCCGTTCAGTACGCCATTGCCATGGGCCTTAATGTCGCGGCGGTCGATATCGACGATGAGAAGCTTGAATTTGCCAAAAAGCTGGGCGCCAAAGTCATCGTCAACGCCAAAGACACCGATCCTGGCGAGTATCTCCAAGAGCAGATCGGCGGCGCTCATGGCGCCCTTGTGACAGCGGTATCGGCCAAAGCCTTTGACCAAGCGCTAAGCATGCTCCGCCGCGGTGGCACCTTAGTATGTAACGGCTTGCCAACGGGCGACTTCCCTGTCTCTATCTTTGATACCGTGCTAAATGGCATTACCATTCGTGGCTCTATCGTCGGTACGCGCCTAGACTTACAAGAGTCGCTAGACATGGCAGCGGCAGGCAAAGTCAAAGCGACCGTCAAAGCTGAGCCTTTAGAGAACATCAATGATATTTTTGCGCGGATGCATGATGGCAAAATCGAAGGTCGTATCGTCATCGACTATAATCAATAACGGATAGTAAAATGACAGTGTTATAAGCTTATTGCATAGTTATTCCAACTGTCAATTATCAGCCGAAGGTCGTATCTTTTTAGTCATATGCCAGTTGTGATGTGTCTGAAGATGATGCGACCTTTTTGATTTGACTGTGGCATACTGATACTAGAGAGCAATTATATAAACCATGGATGGGCCATAAGAAGGAGTACGATATGAAACTGGCAGCAACAGAGTCGTGTAAGGCGTTGATTGAGCTACTAAAGTCCAAGCATGGAAAGCTGATGTTTCATCAGTCAGGTGGCTGCTGTGATGGTAGCTCGCCGATGTGCTATCCATTAGGAGAGTTTAAAGTAGGCGATCAGGATGTGCTGGTTGGTGAGCTTGTTGGCTGTCCATTTTATATGGGACGCGCACAATACAATCTATGGCAGCATACCGATTTGACCATTGATGTCGTCAATGGTCGCGGCGCCAGTTTTTCGCTGGAGATACCTGAGGGCAAGCGCTTTATCGTGCGCTCTGAGGTGTGTGCGATCGATGATGAAACCGCTAAATAGATATTAGCTTACATTAACCACGCCGCGACACTTAGGAAACTGCGCGCACCCATAAAAGGACTGTCCTTGGCGTGCGCCATTTTTTGCCACGCGTTTGACCATCTCACCATTACATCTTGGGCAGGTTGGCGCTTGATCGATACTAGCGTCATGGTCTGTCACTTTAAGTATCGCAGGTTCATTCACTTTTGGCTCAGACTCTACAATCTCAAATGGCGTAAGAAAAACCTTATCAGCCATATCATGCGGTTTGATTATTTGCTGAGTATTCAAACTATCGATCGGTAACTCGCTAGAGTCAATCTCAGTTTGACCAGACCATCGATGCACTTCTCTACTCTTTAGGATAGTTCTATCAACGGTTTCTTTTATTATAGACTCAGGTGTAGGATTCTCAGTATTCTTACTTGGGTTGCTATGCTTGTCTTTTAGATAGGCTTTGTGTTGGCGATTGGTGCGCCATGACTTGCTAAATTTATTGCTCTCGATCTGCTCGACAATAGATGTGACCTCGTCTTCGGTGAGTAGCCTATCTTCTTTCTTCTTCACATAAGACACCATACCACCTGTTAACACGTGTTCGGGTAGCTCATCACGGGTTTTTAGCTCGCACTCACCGATAAAAGCAATCATCGAATGGAAGTAGCTCAGCTCCAAGCCTAATAAATCTGCGAGCGTCTTAATATGTAAGTAGTTTTGACGTAGCGGATTTTGGAACTTGAATTTACTTCCATTTGGAAAGGCTTGTGTCCACTGCTTTTGCTTCTCGCTACCGTATATCCAACCTTTGTAGTTTTTGGTTTCAATGACAAAGATGCCGTATACAGAGACGATGATATGATCGATTTGCGTACTGCCACCATTGGCTAATGGCAAAGTGACATTGTTTAGCCGATGATAAACGTCTTTTTCAAGCTTTAGCCACATGGCGACGTTGATGACGGTTTCGCCTAGGAAGCCTTTGAAGGAGGATTTTAGGGACATGGTTTTTCTTTCGATACGTAGATAGAAGTCGTAGGGAGTATATATGCAATGAATAGAATAAATAAAAAAATTACATTCAATTTTTGTAGCGCAAACTGAATCATTCGCAGATTAAAAATTAGGTATATTTTGGTATACATTTTTTTATATTACTATAAAAACTATCATAAATATTTTCAAAATCTTCTTGTTTTTTTTCAAGTCTGTCTAGATTTTTTTCATTAGAATTCATCTCATAAAGTCTCTGAGCGACACATAAATCCAATCCTATTTGTAGAAAAACCTTACACTCATCTTCAAGTTCAGAAAAATATAGTATTGTTAATATCTCAATTTTTCCACCTTCTCTGGAAAAATTACTAAGATCGAAGCTTTTACTATCTTTACCCTGAAAACGCTTAGCTTCGTTCTCTTTTACAAGCGTAGCAAAATCTGCAAGCCTGAAACATAGTTCCTCAAACTTCTCTCTGAGGAAAGCTCTACGCTCTTTTTTTCGGTCAAAGTATTGAGTAATAAAAATACCGCACAAGCCCAAGAATCCAATAATAAAGGCTGCTATCACTCCTTCACTTAGACCTATTTGTTGCAACCATGTTGTATGTGTTGTTATCTCGTTCTTTTCCATATATCTCATCCAAATTTCAGCATCATAAAATCAGAAACTACAATCCTTGATAATTGCTATGCTTCAAAACCAAATAAAAGTTTATTTAAACCAAAAAAAATAAATGGTGCCGTATTTTATTGAAGCTATTATACTAGTAAGCAAGTATTGAAAATAACTACTAAAAACAACTATATACAAAAAAAAGCCACCAGATTTCTCTGATGGCTTCTCCTTCGATACTAACTCAGTTAGGTCTATTACACCAAACTATTTACCGCTTCAACCACAGCGTCGGCCGTAATACCAAACTCTTTATACAAATCGCTGGCTGGTGCTGACTCGCCATAAGTGGTCATACCGATGACTTTGCCATCGAGACCAACAAACTTATACCAGTAGTCTACGTGCGCCGCTTCTACTGCGACGCGGGCGCGGATGGTGGCAGGCAATACTGACTCACGATAATCAGCGTCTTGCTCCATAAAGATCTCTGCACATGGCATAGAGACCACACGCACACCAATGCCATTTTCGCTAAGCGTCTTGTGCGCTTGCATCGCAAGGCCAACTTCTGAACCAGTGGCGATGATGATAGCCTGTAGCTCACCTTGCTCTTTCGCCAGTACATAACCGCCTTTGGTGATGTTCGCTACTTGCTCGCTGTCACGTGCTTGATGTGGCAAGCTCTGACGGCTAAAGATCAATGCAGATGGGTTGTTTTCTGATTTGATTGCTTCTACCCAAGCACTTGCAGATTCAGTCGCATCACACGGACGCCATGTACGTAGATTTGGCGTGGTGCGTAGGCTAGTCAATTGCTCAACTGGCTGATGCGTCGGGCCATCTTCACCCAGACCGATAGAGTCATGCGTATAGACATGGATGACGCGCTGCTTCATCAATGCGCCCATGCGTACCGCGTTACGCGCGTACTCCATAAACATCAGGAACGTCGCTACGTAAGGGATAAAGCCGCCATGCAAGGCGATACCATTGGCAATCGCGGTCATACCGAACTCGCGCACACCATAATAGATATAGTTGCCATCAGCGTCTTTCTCGATGCCTTTAGCACCTTTGAATAGCGTCAGGTTCGAGCCAGCAAGATCTGCCGAGCCGCCAAGTAGTTCTGGCAGTAATGGCTGCAAGCTGTTGATCGCATTTTGGCTGGCTTTACGACTAGCGACATCGCCACCGGCTTCTTGCGTTTGCTGAATGTAGGCTTGCGCTTGGCTAGCAAAGTCAGCTGGCAACTCACCATTTAGACGACGTGACAATTCTGCGGCAAGCTCTGGATAGGCTTTTTTGTACGCTTCAAAGTCTGCATTCCAGTTCTTTTGCTGCACATCGCCTTTGGCTTTGGCATCCCATGCTTCATAGATTTCATCGTCTAGCTCAAATGGGGCATGTTTCCAAGACAGCGCATCACGAGTCAAGGCAATTTCATCATCACCAAGTGGCGCACCGTGGCTAGCCGCTAGACCTTGCTTGTTCGGGCTACCAGCACCGATAGTCGTTTTGCAAATAATTAGGCTTGGCTTAGCAGTTTCTGCAATCGCTTGCTCAGTTGCGCGCGTGATCGCATCAGTATCATGACCATCGACTTTGATAACTTGCCAGCCGTAAGACTCAAAGCGAGCTTCGGTATCGTCGGTAAACCAACCCTCGACATTACCATCGATTGAGATACCATTGTCATCATAGAAGAAGACCAGCTTGCCAAGCCCTAGCGTGCCAGCTAGCGAGCACACTTCGTGACTGATGCCTTCCATCAAGCAGCCATCGCCCAAAAACGCATAGGTATGATGATCGACGATGTTATGGCCGTCGCGGTTAAACTGGGCGGCAAGGGTTTTTTCGGCAATCGCAAAACCAACGGCATTGGCGATACCTTGGCCGAGTGGGCCTGTGGTCGTCTCAACACCAGGGGTATAGCCATACTCAGGGTGACCTGGGGTTTTTGAATGCAGCTGACGGAAGCCTTTTAGGTCATCGACACTGACGTCATAACCAGTCAAATGTAGCAATGCATAAATCAGCATCGAGCCATGACCATTTGATAAGACAAAACGGTCGCGGTTGTGCCAGTTAGGATCGGCAGGGTTGTGCTTTAAAAATTTACGCCACAAAACCTCGGCAATATCGGCCATGCCCATCGGCGCGCCCGGGTGCCCTGAGTTGGCTTTTTGAACCGCATCAAACGACAGTACACGGATGGCATTGGCTAGTTTACGTTCGCTAATTGGAGCTGGCATAGAGTGTCCTAATATTCGAATCAGAAATGTGGAGCATAAGAGAAGGGTTTACTCGAGGATAGTCTGCCAAAAACGCCTGACGCATCATCGACAGACAGACGATAAAGTCAAAGTGCTATATTAACATATTTGCCATCAGGCACGCTAAAAATGCGCTGATAGAATCGTTTGTATTTAATCATCATTTGTATCATTTTTTCAAACCAACACGGATCAAAAAACCGCGAGCCCATTGATGACCCGCAGCTTAGATAGCAATGTAGATGGCAATTTAGAAAAACATCTCTGCATTAAACCAAAATGGTCTCAGCGCCGCCCATATATGGACGCAGCACTTCTGGAATGCTAATACTACCGTCAGCGTTTTGATGGTTTTCCATCACTGCCAGCAGCGTACGGCCGACAGCAAGGCCTGAACCGTTTAGCGTATGAGCAAGACTGGTTTGTTTGCCATCTTTGACTCGTGTGCCCATGCGGCGCGCCTGAAAGTCGCCGCAGTTTGAGCAGCTAGAGATTTCGCGATAGGTGTCTTGGCTTGGTAGCCATACTTCGATGTCGTAGGTTTTTTGCGCAGCAAAGCCCATATCACCAGTACACAGCTGTACCACCCGATAAGGCAGATTTAGCTGCTGCAAGATATCTTCGGCTTGACCTGTCATCGCCTCAAGCAAATCATCTGACTGCTCGCTAGTAGCGATATTGACCATTTCGACTTTTTCAAACTGATGCTGACGAATCAGACCACGGGTATCACGGCCATGCGAGCCAGCTTCACTACGGAAGCAGGGCGTATGGGCGGTAAACTTCAATGGCAGCTCTTTGATATCCAAACGCTCGCCGCGTACCAAGTTGGTCATTGGCACTTCTGCAGTCGGAATCAGATAAAAATCCATCTCATCGTTATTGGTATGATTGGTCAATTTAAACAAATCTTCTTCAAACTTTGGCAATTGGCCGGTGCCTTTTAGGCTCTCGCTATTGACGATATAAGGCACATAAGTCTCAAGATAGCCGTACTTGAGCGTATGGGTGTTCAGCATAAACTGAATCAAAGCGCGATGCATCTGTGCCAGCTGTCCTTTGAGCACATTAAAACGACTACCGGTCAGCTTGGTGGCCGCTTCAAAATCCAGCATGCCCAAGGTTTCGCCGATATGGGTATGGTCTTTGATGTCAAAATCAAACTGACGCGGCGTTCCCCATTTGCGCACTTCGACATTATCATCCTCTGACGTTCCGACAGGCACATCTGCTGCTGGAATATTAGGGATTTGCATGGCCGCTTGTGTGATGCGCTCTTGCAAGGTACGCAGCTCATCTTCTGCCGCCTTAATCTCACCGCTGATGCTTTGCATTTGAGCCAGTAGCTCGCTGGCATCTTCGCCGGATTTTTTTAGCACGCCCACTTGCTTTGCACCCGCATTACGGCGCGATTGCAGCTCTTCGGTTTTGACTTGCAATGACTTACGCTCGGATTCAATCGACTGCCAAAACTCCATATCAAGCGTGTAGCCACGAGTGGCCAGTTGTTGCTGTAAATCGCTTAAATCGCCGCGTAAGAGTTTTGGATCTATCATAATAGTTGCCTGTAACACTAAGAGTGAATAAGAAGTTTAAACATTATTAGTATAATTATTGGTCAGCTGATACTTATGACCAAGCTTGATAACTCAATAACTATCTTGCCATGCTGCCATATTTTTTATCAAACTATATGGGTGCCGCTATCATACCAAGACCCAGCAGATTTGACCATGTTTTGCCTATATTTTGGCGATGTTCTCAGTGATATCGCGATAACGCCCTAACAAGACTTTAATGGTGCTATATTCACGCCGTAGCGCTTGTTATGCTGGAGTGATTTTTATTTTATAAAATTACCACCTGCGCACAGCGCATCCATAGAAATATAAGATCAATCCCGCCATCGCACCGCTTATATGTTTCATTTAAGAGCGCTTTTCGGTAAGATAAGCGCATGTCTT
This sequence comes from Psychrobacter sp. A3, assembly GCF_028823565.1. Classification (NCBI taxonomy): domain Bacteria; kingdom Pseudomonadati; phylum Pseudomonadota; class Gammaproteobacteria; order Moraxellales; family Moraxellaceae; genus Psychrobacter; species Psychrobacter sp. A3. Next base: position 7,491 of record NZ_JAPEHS010000043.1, on the reverse strand, counting down.
TTTTCTGTCTTTAGCCAAGTATGGCGACGCTGTCCTGCTTTGGCGATCGAAACCCAACGCTGTTAACACAAGTATCTGAGAAACCTCTATGGCCCTGTACCCTTACACGCTCCAACCCATCGCCTTAAACCTCACCGAGGCCGAATTTCATCAAGCACAGTATGAGCTGTTTGCCAGTGCGAGTCCCTCATTTGGTTTATCCAGTTTTAAGACCAAAGAATGGGTCGTCATGGCCGTGGTCGTGATACTAGCGATTGCAGGTTTGATGTTTGTCACGGGCTACTCTACGATTATCTTTTGGTTAATGCTGGTGGCCGTGGTGATTTATGTACTGGTGCGTACCTTTGGTTTTAAATGGTACGTCAAAAGAGAGTTTGAAAAACAAGTGGCCGATCAAGAAATGCCCGATGAGATGCGCCAGATGAAGCTGGGCGTACAAAAGCACGGACTGGTGATGGCCATGCCTGTCAATCAACCAGAGATGTTCAATAGCAATCAGATGCGCGGCATGCAGATGCGTGCAGGCCAAACTCAGCAAGCCGTCATTCCATGGACTGCTGTCAAAAGCTGGGATGAAACCGACGATTACATCTTTATGATGTTTGAGGTTAAAGGCCAACAAGGCAGCCAGATCGTCCCAAAACGCCTACAAGCGCAAAAGTTTCCGATCGATACCGTGCGTCAGCATCTCCAAGAAGTGGTACCTGTCAAAGGCTTAAACCCTGAAAGCTTGCAACCGCCTGCTTAATAATATTTTTTAGCAGCTTATGATACAAAAGCGCTCTATACCTCTAGGGCGCGCCTTGGTTCTAAATAACCAATCACATGATTAAAATTAATGAATTTAACTTATCCATTATGTTTTGCTATGATAGCCACCAGTAGAAGAAAAAAGGGTTTAGAAGTCCCCAAAAGGTGGCATGAGGACGGTACCTACTTTTGATAGCAGATACCTTTGTTTATGATACTGGCTATCGGCCGCCTCATAGGCAACTGATAGATGTTGTGGTGCAAGTATCGCCGTATCATTTATATTGTTATTTTTTTTGGTAAAACGGCTATATTATATGAATGAGCATAGCCACGTAGCCTATGACTTGCTACACTCTTAGTCTTCTTTATTATCAAGCTTTTTAGTGGTTTTTTTGGTCATCTTTTTGATGACTCAAGATTAGATACGCTACTAGGCTTTTAATAAGACTTTTTATTGAACACTCAAACTATAAGGATAATATCATGAGTAATAATGCAACCAATCAGATTGGCCTAGAAAAAGCAGACATGAGCGAAGTCATCAGCAAGCTAAACGACTTACTATCAAGCTATCATATGTTTTATATCAACGTCCGTGGTTATCATTGGAACGTCAAGGGCGAGCACTTCTTTACTTTGCACCCACAGTTTGAAGAGCTATATACCAGCCTACAAGTAGAGATCGACGAAATCGCTGAGCGTATCTTGACATTAGGTGGTACGCCATTACACGCTTATAGCGACTTTGCTCAGCACACCAGCATCTCTGAAGACAAAAACGTCAAAGATGGCAACGCTTGTGTAAAAGGTGTGGTCACAGGCCTAAAAGCTTTGATCGAAGAGCAGCGCGACGTGTCATTAGTGGCCGAAAAAGCCGAAGACCAAGGCACAGCAGACTTGGTCGATGAATACGTACAACAGCAAGAAAAACTGATCTGGATGTACAACGCGTTTTTGGGCTAAGGCTATAAAATACGCTGCTTATACTTATACATAAGCACTAAAAATATAAGTACAAAAAACATAAGCATTAAAAAAGCACCCAATGGGTGCTTTTTTTTGGTTCAAAACACTTAGGCTGCTTATTTTTGAATCCACTGACGGATTTTTTCGCGCTCCGCAGGGGTCGCCTGTAGCCATAACTGCATAAAGCTATCAAGAGTATTATCGGTTTGCACAGCCGCTGGCACAGGTTGCGCGGTGCCTGTATTGACACTACTCTGGGCCGGCTGAGCCGCTGGCTGCTCTAAAGCGGCAATCGCTCGCTGGTTTTGTCGCTCGGCGTCACCTGCACCACCAAACACGCCACCGATGGCTTTACCCAAGCCTGAGAACAGTCCGCCTTGTTGATTGCCGAGGCTTTGCTGGCTGGCAATCACGGTATTATTTTGCTCTACAGCCAATGTCGGACGTTTGGCATACTCTCTCGCCGCTTCGTACGCTTCTGGCTGATTTGGCATGGTCAGACGATAGGTCTGATTGTCTGCTAATTGCGCGGTCACACTGACATTTCCTGAGCGCAAATAGTCGTGCTCATCACGGCGCAAGTTGTACAAACGGTCGTATTTGGCCGTAATCGCATGCGTACCAGGCTGCAACGTAAACTTCTTTGTGAGCGGCTGAAAGGCACTCTGCTGCACTTCTTGACCATTGATGGCAGTGACCTTGATATGATCATCGACCAACAGCGTCACGGCCGCGTGCGATAGCATAGAGACAGAACCTGCCCCTATGAGCAAAGCACTGGTGGTCAGTTTTTTTAACAAAGAGGCATGTGGTTTCATAAGTGGGTCCAGTAGTCATGTGGCGTTTTAGAGAATAAAGCGGGTTGGCAAACAGTTGGCAAACAATGGGTAAAAACCGTTGTTTTTTGTATGACAGCGTATGGGGTTACTCATAACATACGCCGTTATTTATCGCGCATTCAAACTTAGAAAAAGCAATCAAACCTATTAAAAGTAAAAAACACACCGCCTAAAAGTCGAGTGGCATGGTATGTTGGTCTTGCTCTGCTGTGCTGCTATCTATTTGCGTCTCTTGAGCAATATCTGCCAGCTCAGCGGCCAGCGTTTGCTCATCGATGGTACGCAGCGCATCACTGATGACGGCTTTGGAGATATTGCTGCGACCAAGATTGGAAAACATAGGCTGAATATAGTTGAGCACGTCCATCATCGCACCGATACGGTGTGGCCCGTCAGTCAGCAAGTGATCGATGATACGGTCGTCAAACTGCCAGCCGCGGCGGCGCAAGATAGATTGCAGCAGCGCTTGACGGTCAGCGAAGTCATGGCCATTAGGAACCTTAAAGGTCGGCGATTGAGCCAAACGCGTCAGCAAGTCCCTTAGCCCAAAGGGTAACTCACTTGCAGGTTTGTTGGCAGCAAACAATAGCTGGCGCTGCCCTTCTCGGCTACGATTAATCAGATGAAACAAAGCCTCTTGCCACTGGGTGCTTTGCTCTAGCACCTCCAAATCATCAATAGCGATTAAATCAAAGTTTTCTAACGACGAGAGGACATGGACATCTGTATGAATCAGCTCATTGAGCGACAAGCAGATAGCCGTCTTATCCATTTCTATATACGACTCACAAATAGCGGACAACAGATGAGACTTGCCCGTCGCAGGACTGCCAAACAGGTATAACTGACCGATCAAGCCGACATGTAGCTGCCTGACTGCATCAATAATCGACATCCAACCAGGACCTGCAAAATCGCTAAGACTTGCATCGTGCTTAATGTCCAGATTGAGACTTAGCTGTGCTTCTGCCATGAATCATCAACTCGGTTTGCGTAGCGCAATCACTAAAAAGGCTAAACGACTAATATTTTTAAACTGGCTTGGGTAGCTTGTGCTTTTATGAACGCTGACCCAAGCCAACCTAGGAACGATAAATACCGTGAATACTGCGCCTATATATAACATATTTGTAAAATGACTGACAAGTCTTTTACCCTTTACCTTGCGTCAATCAGCATTTACGTTCATACAATCCATGTTATAACTTTTATCACTCATCATTCGGGCGCATTCTCATTTTAAAATGGTGATAACCACGGGGTAAATCAAACACTAAGACACATGAATCATTGATCCTTAAATAATGTCAGTTGCTTGTGGCCTTTATACAGATCGGTTGAGCGATAATAATCATACAAATGGCGAAACAACACATTGAGGACAGCTGACACAGGCAGTGCAATCAGCATCCCGACAAAGCCTAATAAGCTTGCCCCTGCCAATACCGCAAAGATGACCCACAGCGGCGATAGACCAATCTTATCCCCCAACAACAGTGGCTGCAGGATATAGCCCTCTGCTGCTTGCCCCACCAAAAACGCCCCAACAATCAATGCCAAATAGGTCCAGTCTAGCCCAAACTGAAACAAACAGGCGACAATGGCCGCGATAAAACCGATACCAAACCCCAAGTAAGGCACAAAACTTGCGATACCTGCCACCATCCCGATGATCAGACCCAGCTCAAGGCCGATAAGCTGCAACTGCACTGCATATATCGCGCCCAGTAGTACCATGACCAGCAGTTGACCTTTGATAAATGCCATCAATGCACGGTCGCACTCATGCGCTACCTGTAACACTTTTTTGCAATAAGGTGCTGGTATGGCCATCTTCCAAGTCTGCAACCGCTGATCCCAGTTGAATAAAAAATAAAAAGTCAAAATCGGTACCAATACGATAAGACCTGCATTGTTGATAAAATTCATACTAGAGGCGATGATTTGACTCATCATCGTACTGGCATCTGCAAACTTATAGTTCGTCTGCATATAGTCGACCAAGGTTTCAGAAAACCCTTTGGCTTCTAGCTCAGGCAAACGAATACGGCTGTTATTAGCAAACCATTCACGCACGACTTGATTGTACCAATTTAGCACCTTTGGCAGATAGTCCCAAGCCGCTTGCAACTGATGCCATAACGTCGGTACCAGCCACCAAAGCAGCAGCATCATACCCAGCGTGATGGTGGCATAGACAATGATAATCGCCACCCAGCGCTTGATATATTTCGATAGGCGCTTGACCAGCGGATTAAACAAATACGCCAGTACAAAAGCAAAAACAAACGGAATAATGACTGGCATCATCAAATACAATAAAAAAAGCGCCACCACCATCGCCGCCACAATAAATAAGCGCCGAAAAAAAGGATCTATGGTTTGGTTTATCATGGTGGGTAACCCTGCGATTGGCTAATGAAAATAGTAAACAATGAAAAATAGTAAACAATGAAAAATAGTAAACAATGAAAAATAGTAAACAGTGATTGACAATGATTTTGCGTTCTATTATCGCAAAGTACAATGAAAAATAGTAAACAGTGATTGACAATGATTTTGCGTTCTATTATCGCAAAGTACAGCAAAAAATCCGTCATTTTTTGTTTCTTATATGATTGTAAGTAGTAATATGCCAGCAAAACCATATGGTGCAATCACAGGCAACAGTCACTTTTAGTCATTCACTATAGTCATGATGTTTTATGGTTTGATAAGGGTTTTTTGGCAAGCACTGATGATCTGGCGCAAACTGATGCAAATATAGTGAATAAGTGGCAAGTTGCTTTGCGAGTCAGGGCGGTTTTTGGGTATAATGCGCCCACGACCTTCAGAGTTATCACAACCAACTCGCTTTTTGACCCACCTTCATTCCTTATAAATTTTGTGAGATGACCATGAGTAACAAGCCTTCTTTAAGCTACAAAGATGCTGGCGTTGATATTGATGCTGGCGATGCGTTGGTTCAACGTATTAAATCAGTGGCAAAAGCCACCTCTCGCCCTGAGGTTGTAGGCGGACTTGGCGGCTTTGGAGCGCTTTGTCGTATTCCGACTGGTTACACCTCGCCTCTACTGGTATCAGGAACGGACGGTGTCGGCACCAAACTTAAACTGGCATTGCAGCTACAACGTCACGACACCATCGGTATCGATTTGGTCGCTATGTGCGTCAACGACTTGCTTGTATGCGGTGCTGAGCCATTGTTTTTCTTAGATTACTATGCAACAGGCAAGCTGGACGTCGATGTCGCAGCGACTGTGGTCACTGGTATTGGCGATGGTTGTAAACTTGCAAACTGTGCACTTATCGGTGGTGAAACTGCTGAAATGCCAGGTATGTATCAAGACGACGATTATGACCTCGCTGGATTCTGCGTGGGCGTGGTTGAAGAAAGCGAGGTCGTGACTGGTGACAACGTTGCCGAAGGCGATGTTCTGATTGCCCTAGCTTCGAGTGGCGCGCACTCAAATGGCTACTCATTGGTGCGTAAGGTCATCGACGTAAGCGGCGTGGATGTCACCACAAGCGACGAGATGCTTGACGGTCAGCCTATTCAGGATGCCTTGATGGCACCGACTCGTATCTATGTACAAGCGGTGCAAGCACTACAAAAAGCGCTTGGCAATGAGCATCTACACGCCATGTCACACATCACAGGTGGCGGCTTGACCGACAATCTACCGCGCGTCTTACCAGAAAATCTGGCTGCGAGCATCGATACCAGCAGCTGGCAGTTTTCAGAGTTATTCACTTGGTTACAGACCCAAGGCAATATTGAGCAAAGTGAGATGTACCGCACCTTTAACTGCGGCGTTGGTTTTGTCATCGTGGTACCTAAAGACAAAGCTGAAGCAACGATCAAAACATTGACTGACGCTGGTGAAAACGCTTGGCAACTCGGCGAAATGGTCAAACGTGAAGCCGATGCCGTGGTATACCGTTAATGTCAATTGATCAGACAAGCCAATCCATCAAGCCATTACGCATTGCCGTTTTGGTATCCGGAAGTGGTAGTAACCTACAAGTGCTCATAGATGCCATGCAAGCAGGTGCGCTACCGATTGAAATCGTTGGTGTCATTAGTAATCGCGAAGACGCCTATGCCATCACCCGCGCCAAAGACGCAGGCATCGAGGTCGCCGTATTGTCACATGTGCCCAGCGGCAAACGTATGGGCATCAAAACCTTTGAAGCTCATGCAAACGAGCAGCTCATTGCATGGCAACCTGACTTGGTTGTTTTGGCAGGTTTTATGCGGGTATTGAGCGCAGACTTTATTGATAACGCGCCTGCACCGATGATCAACCTGCACCCATCGCTACTTCCCGCCTATAAAGGGCTAGACACGCATACCCGTGTACTTTGCTCAGGTGAGCGTGAGCACGGCTGTAGTATCCATGTGGTCACTGCTGAGCTGGATGCAGGACAAGTGTTAAGCCAAGCGGTCTTGCCGATTCGTCATACCGATACGCCTGATAGTTTGCAAAAGCGCGTACAAGTGCTGGAGCATCACTTATTGCCGTGGACGATATTACAAATCGCTATTGGCGGCGTGTCATTAACGCCAAATGAGCAAGCCTCTAGTATCTTGCCTGCCCTGCCCTTACGTTTATTGATTGACGCTTAGTTGTTTTAAGATATTATTTTTACCCACACAAAAAAACCCAGCTATTAAGTAGCTGGGTTTTTCTTTTTAGTCTTTAACAGTTTTACGTGTTATTCACTGTTATTTTCCAAACACGTGTACTGCTTTGATGTTGACAAACTCTTTAATACCAAAGCCGCCGTGCTCACGACCATAGCCTGAGTTCTTCACACCACCAAATGGCAGTGCAGGATTGGCAAGACCGTAACCATTGATATAGACCATACCAGTATCGAATTGCTCACTGGCTAAGCGAATGGCTTTTTCTTCATCTTTTGAGAAGAT
>NZ_JAPEHS010000042.1:0-21343 GCF_028823565.1 Psychrobacter sp. A3 | reverse complement strand
TTTTTTTATATACATAGTTAAAGCTTAAGCAGGCAATGTTTTTTCGGTATCGCGCGGACGACGTAGCTGCCGCGCCCCGTGCACGAGCAAACACACAATCCCAAGCCAAATCAAGCCATAGCTATAAAGCATTGCCGTTTCTAGCGGATTGCCGAGCACCGTCACCGCAAGTACAAACAAAATCGCGGGTTCCACATAACTGAGCATGCCATACATATTTAAAGGCAACAGCTGGCTGGCATCAATGTTGGTCTTCATTGCAAGTACGCTAATCACACCAAGCCCAGCAAGCAGCAGAATCGTTAGCCCTGAGCCGCCGACAATCGCAAGACTGCTGCTGTCAATCCACCACAAATACGCAAGGATAAATGGCAAGGCAACAGTCAAATCAAACAGCAACCCCGTCACCGCGCTGATGCCCTGCACGCGGCGCACGACAAAATATATCGGATAAGTGCTACACACCCACAAGGTCGCCCAAGACACGCTGTGCGTGCGCCAAATCTCCGCGCTCACGCCCAAAACCGCTAAGCCAACCGCGAGCCACTGCAACAGGCTTAAACGCTCCTTAAACACCACGCAGCCTGAAAGCACCATCGTCAATGGCAATAAAAAGTAACCCATCGCGGTTTGGATACTCTGACCATTGACAGGCGCCCACATAAACAGCCAAAACTGACTCAAAAAAATCGGCGTCGGCAGCAGCAATAAAGCCCAAGCGCGCCATGTACGCAAACCGCGCACAATCGCCACATGCTCGCCCAAACGACCACTGACCATGAGTACCAAAACCAGCGCCGTCCACATTGCAACGATACGCCATAAAAACACCTGCGTGCCTGATAACGGCGCTAAAAAATTGCTGTATAAATACAGCACGCCAAACAATACGCTAGAAAACAGCAGCAGTGCAATGCCTGACATCATCACGCGCTCGCTTGCTGAACGACTGTGCCAGTAAGTGCCCAAGCCAAAAGTTGGAAATCTTGATTTTGAAGTCAAAGTAGATAGCATCGCAGACCCCATACGTCATTATTGTGATAAGAGTTGATATACGGCACAGTGTAACGACTATCGGTGATAACGCTTCTCTAATTTCAGATTTTTATGGTTATATTTTTCTAATTATTATCAATTTAATAACTTTTTTATCATTATAAAAAAATTTATGAAATTTCTGTTCATTTATACGCTATTTTGGGCACAATATAGACATTATTTTTTAAAATCAATGCAACGAGATTAAATGATGTTTTTCGCAGCATCAAAAGACGCAGTCACAGCAAGCAAGAAAAATATTGTTTAATCTCGCGTGTTTATCAGGACATGTTTTTCTGTTGGCATTTGACGGCAATTATTTTTTATAGCGCAAGATAGGAGGAACCATGCAGCACGAACTCGACGCCATCGACAAGGCCATTTTGAACTTATTACAAGACGATGCGACCTTGCCTCTAAAACGCGTCGCCGAGGCGGTGCATGTGTCTACCGCGACCGCGCAGCGCCGTATCCAAGCGCTGACCGACACGGGCGTGATTACCAAACAAGTCGCTATCGTCAATCCCAACAAGGTTGGCTACGGTCTGACCGCCGTAGTGATGATAGAGATGCAGCGCTCCAACACCTTGATGCAAAGCCGATTTGAGCGGCTGATGATGCAGCAACCTGAGGTGATGAGCTGCTACGAAATCTCAGGTGACGTGGATTTTTTATTGGTGGTCAATGCCAAAAACATGAGCGACTATCACCGCTTTACCCGCAGTGTGCTGACCGATGAAAACAACGTGCGCCATTTTAAAAGTCAGTTTGTGATGAACTTTACCAAAAGTGGAACCAAGATTGCGCTGGATTAAAAGCCGTGCTGGATTAACAGTAAAGCAACGTGCTATTTATCGACATTTTTTCTTAGACTATCAATAACTTATCCGTTAATCATTTCGCAGTTATTTGGGCAGTTTTACACAACCTGAGCATGATTCATGGTAAGATGAGCCGTTTTTTAAACGCTGCGCCGTCATCGTTTTACGCCACTTCAGCCAATCAGCCAAAGGGTCGCCCATGTCTGCCGATACCATCGCCCGCACCGCCTTTAAACAAGGCATCAAACCGCTTTATGATTATGACAAACACTGGGCAAGCTGCTACGAGCCTGCGCCTTATCTACCGATGAGCCGTGCTGAGATGGACGCGCTGGGCTGGGATGCCTGTGATGTCATTATCATCTCAGGCGACGCTTATGTCGATCACCCAAGCTTTGGTATGGCGATTATCGGTCGCTTATTAGAAGCGCAGGGCTTTCGCGTCGGTATCATCGCCCAGCCTGACTGGAAGAGCAAAGACGCTTTTATGGCGCTTGGCAAGCCAGTCTATGCGTACGGCGTGACCGCGGGTAATATGGACAGCATGATCAACCGCTATACCGCCGATCGCAAGATTCGTAGCGATGATGCGTACTCGCCGGGCAATGTGGCAAACAAACGCCCCGACCGCGCTGCGATCGTCTATAGCCAGCGCTGCCGTGAGGCCTATCCCGATGTGCCGATTATCCTCGGCGGTATCGAGGGCAGCCTTCGCCGTATCGCCCACTACGACTATTGGTCAGATAAAGTGCGCCGTAGCATCTTGCTCGACGCCCGCGCTGATGTGTTACTGTACGGCAATGCCGAGCGCGCCATCGTCGATGTGGTACATGGTCTGTCTAAAGGCTATACGTTTGAGCAGATGAGTAAGCTGCGAGGCACAGCGTATCTACTCTCGCCGAGTCGTCGCCATTGGCAAGCAGATATGACTGAGGTCGCCAGCAACGATGTCGATACCGTCGGCCGCGTCGATCCAATCATCAACCCGTACGTGATGACCGAGAACGTTGATAGCTGTAAAATCGAACAAGAAAAACCATCGGACTCGCCAGTTGGGCAAGCCACATCAGCAATGACAGGCACGGCTTCACAATACTCGCAGCAGTATCAAGGCTTCGTCGCCGAGCCCGTCACCAACAAAGTCTTAAATGCTGATCAAGTCGATACCGACACGCAAGTAGTACAGATACGCGGGTTTGATAAGACAAAAACAAACAAGCCGATGACCGCGCGGAAGCATAAGCTAAAAATGCCGCCACGTGATAAGACAGTGATTCGCCTGCCTGACTATGAGCACGTCAAATCAGACCCTGTGCTCTACGCGCATGCCAACCGTATCCTGCATTTAGAGACTAATCCCGGTAACGCTCGGGCGCTGGTGCAGCGACACAACAGCGGCGGTGGTAACTCACACAGCGCCATCGATGTGTGGCTAAACCCGCCACCGATTCCGCTGTCCACCGAAGAGATGGATTATGTGTTTGATCTGCCCTATGCCCGCTTGCCGCATCCGAGCTATGGTGACGCACGCATTCCAGCTTATGACATGATTAAGTTTTCGGTCAATATCATGCGCGGCTGCTTTGGTGGTTGTACGTTTTGCTCTATCACTGAGCACGAAGGCCGCATCATTCAAAACCGCTCAGAGGACTCCATCCTACGTGAAGTCGAAGCCATCCGCGATACGGCGCCTAACTTCACAGGTGTCATCTCCGATCTTGGTGGCCCGACAGCCAATATGTACCGTCTCAACTGCAAAGACGAGACCATTGAGAAAAACTGCCGCAAACCGTCTTGTGTCTATCCTGACGTCTGCGAAAACCTCATTACCGATCACAGCAACCTCACCAAGCTATATCGTAAGGCCCGTGATATCAAAGGTGTGAAAAAAATCCTAATCGCCTCAGGCTTGCGTTATGACTTGGCGGTCAAAGACCCTGAATATGTCAAAGAGCTGGTCAGCCATCATGTCGGCGGCTATCTAAAAATTGCCCCAGAGCATTCAGAAGAAGGCGTACTGTCCAAGATGATGAAGCCGGGCATGGGCAGCTACGACGAATTTAAAGCCATGTTTGAGCGCTTCAGCGCCGAGGCTGGCAAAGAGCAGTATCTGATTCCTTACTTTATCGCCGCCCACCCGGGTACCCGTGATGAGGACATGATGAACCTTGCGCTGTGGCTAAAGCGTAACGGCTACCGCGCCGACCAAGTGCAGGCATTTTATCCTAGCCCCATGGCGACCGCGACCACCATGTACCATACCCACAAAGACCCGCTACACAAGGTCAGCCGTGAGGGTGGTGATATGGACATCGTCAAATCAGGCAAGCAGCGCAAATTGCACAAAGCCTTTCTTCGCTACCATGACCCAAAAAACTGGGCACTACTGCGTAAAGCGCTACAAGACATGGGCCGTAGTGACCTGATCGGTAAAAATCGCGGCTGCCTGATACCGCCATATAACGCCCATCTAGAAGGCCGTGATGCGGCGCAAGACAGCTACCAGTCTGCACGCAAAAAGAACAGCCGCATTGGTAATGACTCAGCTAAGCGTCAAAACCGTAATAAAAATAGTACTAATAAAGCTCAAGCCAACAACCGCTCCAAAAAGAAAGTCAGCAAAGGTAACTTTCAGACTCAGCATACGGGCTTACCGCCGCGTAAGACTAAATAGTCTGGACGATGGCTAGAGTGGACTATCCCAAGCGCTGTTTGAGCAAAACGCCGTTTTTTGGTAATTGTAGGGTGTTATATCGAATTAACTATCAAATGTGGCACTGGCGGCGAGCCGGTTATCACTAACGACTGTCCCGTAGCGTTACATTAGTCAGTGTTTACGTAACTTAATGAACAGGTAACAAACAATTTCTAACACTCATCAAAGGCGGCTTTCGTTACCATAGCCCCTATATGCTTAATGCTTTGTTAATAATAAATACATGATAATTGTTATAGACGTCTTAAGACCTCTTATAATTTTGTTAAACATTTGGAGAATGCCATGAACACCCTAACCAAAATCGCCACTGCCTTACCTGCCCTTGCATTGCTAAGCGCTTGTGCCACGACCGCACCGACCACGCCAAACGCTGCAAACACGCCAGCATCAGAGAGCGTCACGGATGCCGCTTACGACCGTATGGCACCAGCACCTTATACCTGTACTGATGACAGCCAAATCATGGCAAAACAGTCTATCAATAAAAAACAAGTCATGCTAAACGCCACCATGCCTAAAGTAAAATGGGCAGAGCAGCCAATTATCCTAAACGGCGGCGTACAAGGTGACGTAGCCAGCTATATCAATGACTCAAACCCAGAAGCAGTCTATGCTTGGCATATGAAAGGTGACAAAGGTATCTTTGCCATTAAATGGGCAAACGGTAAAGAATATCAAGTAAACTGCCAGATCGGTAGATAATACTTAAGGTTCAGTCGTTAAGCTTTTGCGTTTAAACGACAGAAAACCAAAAAGCCAAACCAATAAAGTACATCAAAAACAGTCATCAAAAGATGGCTGTTTTTTTATGCGCGTTAATAGTCTCTGTCAATGCCATGGTTGAATGTTCAACACGCCCTAATCAAACAACGAAAATAGCACAGGTAATATCGAGGTATTAAAACGTATTGAGGAGACGCCCTAGAGAAGCCGAGCAAAAGCTGGCAAAATAGCACAACGGGCAATCATAACGACCAATAACAAAGAGGATACATCGATGGGAATGCGCTTAACGAGTATATTACTGATGGCTACTGCTGGTTGGGTGCTAGTAGGTTGTGACCAGCCAACTGAGGTGGCTGACCCTGCGACTGAGCAAGCAGCAGTGTCCAGCGATGGCATTGCACAGACCTCAGCGCCTGCCGCCTACACCATCGATTGGTCGTCGGTCGCGAGCGGCGAAAAGCCTGCTGATCGCAGTACCTATGAGTACCCCTTTGCCATCGATAGCCAAAACGTCCTCGATTATGCCGAGTATTTTGATATGGATACTGTTACTGCCCAGCACAACCTCACGGTGAGCATGGCGAGCAACGAAGCACTTTCAAAGGTGCTAGATCAGCTAAGCGAGCGCTATACCTCACATGAGATTATCGATAGTGAAGAGATAAAACTTGTCATTCATACCACGCCTGACGTGGCGGCCAGCCGTTATGATTATGTATTGACCGATGACTTTGCCAAAGGGTTGGTCTTGCCTATCGTCATTCAGCCAGATGGTAAAAAAGGTGAAGCAAAGGCGCATGGGGAAATGGCGGAGTAGCTCGATGTATTTATTACGCATCATCAAACCACTTGATTATAATAAAGCGCGAATCAGCATATAACCACCCATACCGAACATCATGACGTTTTCGGTTAAAGAGATTGCGCCCAGTGGCACATTGCTATCGCCACCGACGCAGGCGCATTTTAGCTCGCGTTTGTCAATATAGACGGCTTTAATAACGGATACCCCGCCGATTAAGCCGATGATAAAAGCAACCAAACCTGCAATCGGATTGAGCCAAGGCTGATCGGCAAGCATAGCGATACCGGCAAACGCTTCTAAAAACGGATACACATAGGCGTAGCGTACCACGCGGCGCGCGAGTAAATCATAGCCCAAAAACCTAGTGGTAAACCCTTCTAAATCCTCAAGCTTTTTAATCGCCAATACACACATGGAGAGCGCGACAAACCACATCAGCGCTTGTATCGAAAAGACACTAACGGCAAATGCCCAGCATAATGCCAGTGTCATGAGTGCGGTAACAGCAAATATCGCAATAATGGGCGCGTAAGTGGTGTCGTCGTCTGTCTCGGGTTCTTGATTGCCCAAGAATACTTGCAGATCATCATTACCACCCACGCGCTTGCCATCGATAAAGGTCTGCGGCGTGGTCTTGACCCCAAGCGTTTCTTTAACCAGTGTGTTTTCATCTTGGGTCGTGATATGACGATCAATGATGTCATAGCCTGCGTGCTTGAGCGCATCGATTGACTTTAGGCCAAACGGACATAGATGGTCTGGCATCACCATGCGAAAGATGATGGCAGACTGCCCGCCTTCTTTGCCGATATGCTCGCCTTGGAGAATGTCGATGAGATGCTGTACTTGCGGGCTGTGACTGTCGTCTATAGTGTCGGACTCAGACTGATGATTGGTATGGTCTGCCATAACGCGCTCCTTACGTTTTGCTTATTCGCTTTTTGATCATAATTTCTCTTATGACTGTGACTATTATCTTATAAGTATCGGTCAGGACGATCTGAATCAGTCTTGTTAACTTTGTTAGGTTTAATGATAAGTGGTGGCGTGTTTTAGAGGTGGGTTTCGCTGTATTGGAATGAGAAAAACAAGTTCTATGTAAAGCAGATAGATTACGCTGAGGTGGCATGTGGCGCACGCGTTTTTATAATCGCTGACTGGTAAGCGGAAAGAACTATATTTAGTCATTGAGCCAGGACGCGTTATCAATTAAGCCAAACATTACAAGAAACCAAATGAATTGCACTCAAGAAATGACAGACTAATTTGTTATATAGAATAGCACATGTAATGCTTTAATTGACTCAATAACGCAGGCACAAGCACCATAAACTCCATCTTCAAGACAAGTTTGGATGATATCAATATTAAGCAATTTATCCGAGTTAAAAATGTTATGAATTGCATCACCTGTTAGATGAAAACTAGTAGGATTTTATAGCGGTGTTAAGGATGAGACACTCTAAGTTCATTAAAAAAGAGTGAGCTCTCTTCTAGTAGGCTCTAAGTGCGATTTTTCAATTTTATGGTTAATATTCCATTTAGGAGGAAAGAAAATATCTAGCGGTAAAGGTGTTTCTTTATAAAATTGTTTTATGCGCTTATTATCCACTTGTAATTCAGGCATTTTCACTCTTAAAAGCTTATCAGTTTCACAGAAACAATTTTGTAAGTCGATTAAACTAGGCTCTCTACCGAAGAGAGGTTTAAATTCATTAAATCCAAAAATTAATTGGTATTTTCCAAAGTTATCTTGAGTGAATTTAATAATATCTTCATTACTATATTTCTGTAAAGATTCATTTTTGAAGCATTTCTTAATTCCTCTTATAGCTCCAATTCCCGCCTTGACAAATGAGTCCTCACTGAAATTAATGACATTTGAATAATTCATATCAATAGCATACTGATATGCTAGAAAGTCCCCAATTAATGAACACTCTCTCAATAAATCAAAAACTTCTGACAGGGTCTTTGAGTCAATTATTTTATCAAGTACTGACTGACCAATGAGCTCATCTCTTACCATCTGAAGCCATTTTTCATGTTTGAAATCTAAATGGTTATAGAGGCTATGCGTTCCAGTCATCATATATGCATTATTGAAGATAGCGCTGTTTTTTTTTCGTACCGATAATGCACTGTTAATATGATTAATATCAAAATTTTCTGTAGAAATCTTTCCAACTTCTCTTTCCAAATACTCCCAAGTTTCAGGCTTATTAAATATTTTGAATATAATAATTCTAAGCAAGATATCTTTATTTGATAAATTATCGTCCGTATAAATGACATTTTTTATTAAATACTGACTAACTCTATCCATAGCCCTATAGACATTAGTAAATTTATATTCCTTTAAAACAGGATCTTCTGTAAGAGGATAATGTTCTGTATACTTATTCCAAAATATATTCATTCTCTCTTGAATGAAGTAAAAGTAATACTTAAAAACATCTTCATTTGGCTTTATCATTTCTTATACCGTTCATAAAAGAATATTCATAAAGTATAATATTTACATTCCACAGAGTCTGTATATATTTAACTTTCATTTCTCTAAAAACTCTTATACTCAAGTGTCCTGTCTACACGGTTACCTACGATAATTCCACCTTCGTTCTCAACAACTTGGTTAAAAACCGAGTATCCTAGTGTAATTGCTTTAACCCAAAGCTGCAAAGGGCACTTCTCAACTTCATATCCCTTAACAAAAACTCTTATTGTTTTTAATAAATCATATGAGATATTATCTGCTTGAGTAAAATCAATATTATTTTCTTTTGACATCGAAAATAACCAAGCGCTTAATCCTTCTTCAATCACTATCGGTCTACCACTATCTTGATTCTCGTCGATAAAAGGTTTGCTTTTCCTTTTGTGTTTAATTAAAGCTCTAAAGGTAGGTGACCAGTGTAGAATTGCAGCAAACGCAAGATGAAAAACATCGTGGTACTTGTAATTATCACCATCTTGATGATTGTCATTTAAAGCGCTACCAATAAATACATTATTCCACTTAAGATACGACTTACCGTTCGATTTTTTAATTATATGCACTTCAAATCTTACTGGTAATTGTTCGTCTGGATCAAAACCTTCATCAAAACTTAGTTCAGGCATCTCGAGTTCTTTGATATCTACAAATCTATCTCTTATCTTAAACTTATTTCTCTCAACTATTTCCAGCAAATTAAGTCCGAGAAATCTCATAAACTGTAAATAGATGTCTAAAAACCCACTTAAATTACTAAGATTAGGATCTTTATTTACGCAAATCAATTTATCAATAACCATAACAAATAGATCTTCTTCATTAATTTTATCATCTACATCAGTATTAACTTGAAGGATAGGTACATCTATTATATCCGTAATAACTAATTTATTTCTCGTTACATTAAAATAATCAGTTCTTTTAAACAAATCATTAAAATCAATATTTTTAACCACAGTAATCAGAGTAAAGTACCAGAAAATATCACCCATTTCTTCAGTAATTTGATTTTTAGACTCATTATTTAACGAACTATTTAACAACTTTTTCTTTAAAAGAGAAATAAGACTACCTACTTCACTAAATAAACCCATTTGAGCTCCAAAAAGAGCCTTTTCAGGTTCAAATTTGTCAGTTCCCTTTACAAGGTCAACGTAACTGCTTAAGTAAACTCTATCACTCTTATTCATGTTTTTTTCCAGTCAGACGGCCTACCCATTACCATAGCCTCGATGGGTTCTCGATCATAAGCCCATTGAATAAATTCAGCTAATTTAGGATAGTTGTTATTATCAAAGGTTTTATGATTTGAGTTCCTGATGCAAATATCCTGACCATGACAATTTCTAAACTCATCAGGTATTAATTTAGAGTTATTTCCGTAATAAACAAAATTATTAGAAATAAGTACATTTATACCACTCAAGTCAGTTTTTTTATGACCTTCTACGGTATTACCATCCTTATCAGAATGTACTGAGTTAAGCTGATTGAAATATCCATTTTCGTAATGATAAATGTTATCTCCTACCTGTTGAACTTTGTTATTAGACATAACTGGTTTTTTTGCTTGGAACCTACTGTCAGCTGAATACTCTTGAAATGTCAAAGTTTCACTTACTTCCATAATGTAAATAAGTTTGCCCACATCGCCCCTAGGTTTTGAACCAGTACCTATTATAAAATCTCCAACATCTGCAACTTTTCTTATAACTTGTTTGCAGGTGGCTAATGTAAGGTATCCATGGTATGGATTAGGAGCAAAACCTTCATCATATTTCATTACATAAGAATATAATTTCATAATTATCTACACTTATGTCTAGTAGGATTAGGTGGGTTTAAAGAATTACCCTGCTTATCTTGATAAATACCATCTTCTAGATTATGTAAATTTTCAAGTGTAGTAGAAGGTAGTATAGAGCTATTAGATTGTAAGGCTATATCGAGGGGAGTTGTAGATGAAAAATCTTCTGCATATATAAATATTACTTTAATAGCATATTGCGTAGCTAAATTGAGAATTATAGATTCTAAGAACTTACAATCATTAAGTTCTTCACTCATATAAATGAAAATAATATCTAAGTCTTTAAATTCGAACGGTAGATTGAGTAAGCTCGATTTGAGCTCCCAATCGCAATTGATTCGCTTATCATAAAATTCAGGTGCATATTTTTTATTTAATATGACCTTGACAGAGTTTAGATGATCGATGCTAGATTCAGCTTGGCTAGTGTGTACGAATAGCGCCTTCATATCCTTCCTTAGATTGAATAGTGAATATATGATTCTACTCTACAAAAATCAATTAATCTAGCAGTTTGAAGAGATGCAAATAACGATTTTGAGAGAAAGTTATTACGCATTTACAATCTAATATTAGACAAAAGCCAGTATTAATTCAAAATCTAGCTATACCATCACCTACTCCCCAACCATTTCCAAAAACTCATCTTCACTCACCACTTTTACGCCCAGCTTTTCTGCTTTGGTGAGTTTTGAGCCAGCTTTGTCCCCTGCCAGTAGCGCGGTGGTCTTGGCCGAGATACTACCGGAGACTTTGGCACCGAGCGCTTGCAGCTTGGCTTTGGCTTCATCACGTGCCATGCTATCAAGCGCGCCGGTGATGACCCACGTCTGCCCATCGAGTGGTAGCCCTTCTGCTGCGACCTGCTCGACCTTGTCCCAATGCACGCCTGCCTCGCGTAGCGCGGTGATGACCTCGATATTGTGCGGCGCTCGGAAAAACTCATAAATCAGCTCGGCGGTGATCGCACCGACATCAGGTGTTTGTAGCAATGTCTCGATATCCGCTGCCATCAAACTATCAAGCTCGCCAAACTGCTGGGCGAGGTTTTGCGCGGTCGTCTCACCCACGCCGCGAATGCCAAGCGCGTAGATAAAGCGTGCGAGTGTCGTCTGCTTACTAGCGTCGATAGCACTGATGAGATTTTTTACCGATTTTTCGCCCAGCTTTTCAAAAGTGATCAGCTCGTCGGTATGGTTATGTAAGTCATAGATATCAGCGACGGTTTTGATAAGGCCATGCTCAAAAAAACTCATCAGCCAGCGCTCGCCCAGCCCATCGATATCCATCGCCCGCCGTGAGACGAAGTGGATAAGCGCCTCAACTTGCTGCGCAGGACAAAACAAACCGCCGCTACAGCGCGCCAAGGCCTCACCATCTGGCAGCACCACAGGCGAGTCACACACGGGGCAAGCCGATGGTAGCTCGACTGGCTTTGCGTCTGCTGGACGCTGGTCGTGCCAGACACGCGTGACTTTGGGGATGACGTCACCGGCACGATGCACACTGACCATATCGCCTGCGCGCACATCCAAGCGCTGAATTTCGCCAAAGTTGTGCAAGGTGACATTGCTGACCGTCACCCCGCCGACTTGCACCGGCTCAAGCTTACCCACAGGTGTGATCTGTCCGGTTCGCCCCACTTGCCATTCGATAGTGTGCAGGCGGGTCATCACCGTCTCGGCAGGGAATTTGTAGGCGGTCGCCCAGCGCGGCTCACGCGACAAAAACCCAAGCTGCTGCTGCAATGCCAAACGGTTGACCTTAATCACTGTCCCATCAATTTCAAACGGTAGCGTGTCACGGCTCTTGATCACCGATTCATAGTAGGCTTGTGCTTCGCGTGGATTCTGTACCACCTCGACAGCGCTCACGGTAAAGCCAAGCTTTTTTAACCAAGCAAGTGCATCGGACTGGGTTTCAATCGCCGCTGGCAGACCTTGATTGACCGAATACGCATAAAACGCCAACGGACGGCTGGCAGCGATTGCAGGGTCGAGTTGGCGTAGGCTACCGGCGGCATTTCTTCTGCCAAACGGTTTAAACGTAAAAACCCCGCCTTTGGCATCAGCACCTCGCCGCGCACTTCTAATAGCGGGATGTCTTTTGCCTCACAAAGATACAGCGGCAAGTTCCGAATGGTTTTGGCGTTTTGGGTGATGTCCTCGCCTGTCTGCCCATCACCGCGCGTCACCGCTTGCACAAATTGCCCATACTCGTATTTGAGTGACACCGCTAGGCCATCTAGCTTTAGCTCCATCTCGTACTCAGGATTTTGCTGGGCATCGCTCAGGCGATCATTGACGCGGCGCATAAAGCCGTGCAGCTCGTCATAATCAAAGACGTTGCCAAGCGATAGCATAGGGATGTCATGGGTCACCTGCGTAAACGCCGACAGCGGTATGTCGCCGACTTGGTTGATGGGGCTATCGGACTGCACCAAATCTGGATATTTTTCTTCGATCTCAAGCAATGCGCGGCGCAACTGATCGTATTCGCTATCGTCCAAAATAGGATTGTCGAGTACATAATAGGCATAATTGTGTTTTTTGATGGCGGCAATCAGCGTGCGCATCTGTGCCACGATGTCATCAGGTGTGGCGGGTTGTTGGTTTTTTTGTGCCGTAGCAGGCGATAAGTGCAGGTCGGTCATAGTCAGCGTCTTGATTACTCTAGATGCTGATATCATAACAAGTTTGGCTAATATTGTGATAAACCGCCCATAAAAAAAGCAAAAAACATCACGCTATCATGATGTTTTTTGCTTTTGGTTTTGCTTTGAATTTCTATTGATTTATTTAGCGTCGGCGCTTAGGCCTCATAGTCACGGACTTGGTTGCGTAGCTGCTGCTTGTATTCGGGCGTGATCGGTTCGTTATTTTCATCAAGTAAGATGGCGTCCAAATCGCTTGCCATCATATAAGCGATGCTCATCATACTATCAAAGCTGTGCAGCGCTTGCGGATGCGGCAATGACAAAAACACCACCACACCGTTATAGACATTGGTCGCGACGCTATGCGGATCAAAAGGGGCGATACCGTTTTCGGTGATGCCCATCATACTAAACCATAGCATGCCTGTGCCGTCTTTTTTTTCATAGCGGTGAAACATGTTCATCGCCCCATAACGCAGGCCATATTTGTCAATCAATGCCAGCAAATCACGGCCACGAATAACCGCCGCTGGGCGATCACGATACTGGGTTGGTAAAATAGTGATGTTGATGTTGTCTTTGGCGTTGATAAGCGGCGCGTTTTGCGCTTCATCGACCGGCTCTGAGAGGTGCTGATCTAGTATGGGGCTGTTGCTATCAAAGCTTGGCTCTTCTGCCGTATCAATCGATGGCATCAAGCTGTCAGTCGCCGATACCAAACTTGAGAACGCATCGAGCTCTTGCTCACTGCCCATCTGCGCCGCTGTGTCGGCAAACTCTGCATCGTCACGGCGCAGCTCAGCTTCTTGCCAGCGCATATAGTCTTCATCATTGCTATCAGGCGTATCGGCCAAGTTTTGCGCCGTGGCTGATGGGGTCTCGGTATTGTGAGGCGCAGTCACAGGCTCTTGCTCAACCACCGTATCTAAATAACTGCGATCAGGGCCGATACTTGTCTCGCCGACGACAGTATCTTCTAAATCTGGCTGGTCGACGATGCTGCGCTCGTGACGCGGTATGATCGGGATGCCGTTTTTGTCATAATTGACGACAGGAGCATCAGCGCTGCTACGACGCTTAAAGCTACGAATGACCATATACAGTCCTGCGAGCACGATAAACGCAGCAATGGCAATCAAGATAAACTGAATAGCGGTCATGAGAGATACATCCTAATATATGACAAAAGGGAATACACAAGAAACAATAAATGGCAATAGTCTAGCATGGCTTATGAATATCGTCATCATATAGTCATCGTTTATCATCAGCCTGACACAGTTGTGTGACGTTGCTGGCGTGCTATTTACTATACCATTGCTCGCCGCTTGCTGTTATTACTATTTTATTGCTCCGTGATTTGTTTTGTCTAGCGCCTGTCCTCATTCTCCTTGTTATTCACTAATATAGCGCGCCGCCTCATCGAGCGAGACGCTTACTAAACGAGAGACCCCAGCGCTTGGCATGGTGATACCTTTGAGCTCGTCAGCGATTTGCATGGCCAGCTTATTATGACTGATAAAGATAAACTGCAAGTCACCTGCCAGCTCATGAATGAGGCTAGTAAAACGCCCGACATTAGCATCATCGAGCGGCGCATCGACCTCGTCAAGCACACAAAACGGCGCAGGATGCTGCTTAAAAATGGCAAAAATAAGACTGAGTGCTGTTAGGGTTTTTTCGCCGCCTGAGAGTACCGCAAGGCGGCTATTACGCTTGCCTTTTGGCTGCGCCATCAAGGTCAGCCCTGCCCGCCACTGCTCTGATTTGGGCGTGTTTGCTGGTAGATCCTCTAAGTTTAATGTCAAGCTTGCCTGACCACCGCCAAAGACTTTGGCAAACAAGTTGGCAAGATCGGTATTCACCGCCTCTAAGGTCTCGATAAACAAGGTCTTGGTGGTCTCGTCGATAGCGGCTATCGCCTCGCTCAATGTCTCCATACTGGCAGTGATGTCAGTGGTCTGCTGCGCGAGCGGCTCTAGACGTTCATTGACCTCAGCCAACTCTGCCACGGCGGCCAGATTGACCGCGCCAATCTTGCTGATTTGCTGCTCAAGCTTGGCTTTTTCGCGCTCAAGCTCGGCGATTTTATCAGGGCGCACGCGGCGATCATGGGCGATAAAATCCGCCAACAAACTCGAGACACTCATCAATTGCGCGGTGTCGCCCTGTTCGCTGGTACGGTGATACTCGGCCATGGCGTCTTCAGCATAGCGAGTCGCCTCCTCTAAACGCGCGGCGCTCAATGCCAGCTCAGTGGCAAGTGCGGCCTGCTCGCTTTGCTGCGTCTGTAGCGTCTGCTGTAGCGTGTCTAAAGTCGCCTGCTGCTGATTGTAGGTTTCTTTTAGCGCGGTTAAAGCCGCAGCGCGCTCTGCCAAGAGCGCCTGCTGCTCATCGCGCGTTTGTTGCAGTGCCTGCAAGGCGGTCTGCAGCGCGGGCAGTTTATTTTGTTGCTGCTCATGCTGCGTTTTTACACTTTCCTCGTTTTGTTGCGCCTTATTATATTGCGCATTTGCGCGTTTTAGGCTACTGCTACTGTGCTCAAGGCGCATCTGGCTTTGCTGTACACGCAGCTGCAGGGCTTGCCAAGCGTCGTCATCTGCTTGCTGACGGTGCTGCTGCTCACGGCGCTCAGCTTGCAGTTGCTGCATAGTCGCCTGCGCCTCAGTGATTTGCGGCGCAAGGGCTGCCAGCTCGCTTGCGATATGCTGCTGCTCATGCGTAAGTGCCTGCTGCTCTTGCGTAAGCTCCTGCTGCTCTTGCTCAAGGGCTGCTTTGTCCGCAGTCAGGCGCTGGCTATCTGCTTGCAGGCGCTCAGCGGCAGCGCGCTGGGTTGTCAGCTGCTCCTGATAGTTATATTTATCACGCGTCAGCTGCTCAGCTTGCGCCCGCGTCTCCTCTAAGCCAATCGTCAACGCATCATAGCTTCGCTGATTATTAGCAATGGCTTTTCGCTGCTCTTCTATTTTATTCTCAAGCCCATCAAGCAGCTCTTCTAAGATCTGCAGCCGCTCGCGCTGCTGTAGACGCTGCGTCAAAAATTGACTATTGCTGTCGTTTTGACCATCTTGCGCGCCAACAAACTTGCCAAGATTTATCGTACCTTGACGACTGATAAGCCAGCCATCAGACGTTAGCAAAATCGCTGACGGTGGGAGAGCTTTTAATATATCTGCCAACACATCGAAGGTCTGATGGCTGTTTGTTGTAAGGTCTGCGATATATAGATAGCACTGCTGCCAAAGCGCTAGGGTGGGCGCCGCGATTAGCTGTGATAAAGGCAGTACCTTATCAGTCAAAGTATTTGGTAGTGCGCCAACAAATGGCTTTTCGTTTACATCATTTTGCTTAGCAGATAGCCACAAGCTATGACCCGTTTCTATTGACGAATTGTCCTGTGTATTAATCTGCGCGTTTTGCGCATTCTGATAAGTAAACACATCCCTTAAGTTATACTCAAGCGCTTGCCATAAGCTATTCGCTTTTTGCACTTCGCCGTTAACTTTTTCATTACTTGCTTGTTTAGAAGCCAGCACATGACTATCGAGCCATAGTGCTAACACCTTATCAAGCAGCTCAGCATGCTGCTTGCCGGCGGCACTCAGCTCAATCTGCTCGCGCAAGGTGGTAATGGCTAAGTCGTTATCGTTATTTACTACTTGATTTGCTAAATCAGTTGTTACTACATCGGTGGTTTTTACCTTAGCAGACTGTGGTGATTTTGGCGTAGGTGTTGGATGCAGTATCTGATGCAAGGTGTCGTATTCACTGGTCAACACTGCATGACGTTTTTCTTCCTCACCCAGCGCGCGCTGCTGCTTATGTAAAAGCTGCTGCAGCTCATGCGCGCGCGGCTGTAGCTCGGAGAGTCGCTCATCGACGCTATCTTGTTGGCGTTCGATCTGTTGTAGCTGTTTATTCAGCTCAGCAATGTGCGACGCTAAGGTCGGATTTTGTCCATCTGCGCTATGTGTATTAGCCGCATTTACTTTGGCAGATAGTGACTGCTGTAGCTGCTGCCAGAGGTTTTGCCAGTTCTGCTGGCGGCGCTGCCATTTTTCATGGCTTTGCTGCTGGCGTTTTTGTGCTTGGCTATTAATCGCTTGCTGCTGCTCTAGCACACGATGATTGTCTTGTAGCCGTGACAGCTGGTTTTGTGCATCATGATAGGCGCGCTGTAGCGGCCGCTCGTCACGTTGATGCGTCTCGCGTTTACTCGCTATCTCATCGAGCTGCGGGCGCAATTTTTCTAGCACGTTTTGCTGCTCGGCTTGCTCGGTGGTGATGCGTTCAATCTCATTGACGGCCTGCTCGCGCTGCTGCGCCAAGCTGGTCATCTGCTGCGCCAAACTGGCAAGCTGCGATTTGGCATCGTTTAGCGCGTGCTCGGCATTTTGATAATTGAGCTGCTGCTGATAATGGCGGCTTTGTGTATCGTCTTTGAGCCATTGCTCTTGATTGATATGAGCCGTCAGCTTATCTTGCTTGGCTTTTAGATCCTCATACTGTGCTTGCAGGCGAGCGGTTTCAGCACAGCTTTGCTCATGGATGCGTTTTTGCTGCTGCTGGCTATGCTTGGCCTGATACAGCTGCTGAATGGCCAGTTGCTGCTTGATGTCCGCCAGTGTCAGCGCCAGCTCTTTATAACGCTCAGCGCTAGCGGCTTGCTTGGACAGGCGTTTTTGTTGACTGACCAGCTCGCTTTGCATGTCATGCAGGCGCGCCAGATTGTCTTGGGTTTTCTCAAGTTTTTTTTGTGTCTCTATTCTGCGTGCCTGATAGCGCGATACCCCAGCCGCCTCTTCGATAAACTCACGTAGCTGCATCGGGCTTGACTCGACAATACGCCCAATCATGCCTTGCTCAATCACCGCATAGCTACGCGCCCCAAGCCCAGTGCCCAAAAACACATCGACCACATCACGGCGGCGCGCGCGCGTGCCATTGATAAAGTAATCCGAGCGTCCCTCTTTATTGACCTGACGGCGCACAGAGAGCTCATGGTACAGGTTCAATTCATGGCGAATGCCAGTTTGCTCATCTTGAGTATGCTCAAAGGTCAGCTCGACGCTGGCGACACTTTTGGCCGCTTTGTCTTGTGTACCGGCAAAGATGACATCGCTCATCGCCCCGCCGCGTAACTGCTTGGCGGAGGTCTCACCCAGCACCCAGCGAATGGCGTCGATGACGTTGGATTTGCCGCAGCCGTTTGGCCCGACGATGGCGGTGATGCCATGACGAAAGGTAAAGGTCGTAGGATTGGCAAAGGATTTAAATCCTGCCAGCTTAAGAGATTTTAGACGCATGAAGGATCGACAAACTTAACAAAAACAGGCGGCTATTCTACCGCAAATGATGACGATTTTTTGGACTTTGTACGGGATGCTATAATAAGGCTTAAAATAATAATGATTCCTCTAAGCACTAAAAGTTAAGGGCATTAAAATGGCTGATTATAATCCACAAGAATTGCAGCAAAAATATGAGCAGTGGTGCAAGCTATATCGCCAGCAACTAGAGGCGCAAGCGCAGTTCTTAAAAGCTGAAGCATTACAAAATGAGTTGAAAGACTACTATCTAAATCCACAGTGGATGAAAGATCATGAAGCAGATCTGCCCATCGAGCATTCGGGTGAAGCGCACTCTATCTTTAGCGAAGATGCGTTATGGAATATGCTCACCGACCATGACGAGCTGGCTATGAAATGGATGCGCTTGGGGCTCGATGCGCTTGAAAAAAGATAAGTCATATCACCCCAATCGCACTCAGCAACAGCTGCCCGCCGGCAAACAATAACAACACGCCAAACGCGCGCTTAAGCGTGGCGGCTGGCAAGACGTGAGCAAGCTTGGCACCGACCTTTGCCATCATAAAGCTGGCGACGGATATGCATAGAAACCCTATGATATGGACAAAACCGAGCGTACCCTCAGGCAAATTGACCACGTCTTGACCAAACCATGCAAACCCTACCGCGCCTGCCACCGCAATCGGCAAACCACACGCGGCCGAGGTGCCAACCGCTTGCTTCATTGGCAGTCCTGCCCAGTTTAAAAACGGTACGGTCAAGCTACCACCGCCGATACCAAAGATAGAGGACGCCATACCAATCCCTGTGCCCGCGCCAAACTGCACGCCAGCGGGCGGCAAAGGCTTGCCGAGCTGCTCTTTGTTAGACAAAAACAGCATCTTTAGCGCGACCAATAACGCACCAACACCGATGATGGCTTGCAAAACTTTTCCATCGATCATATCGGCGATACCGGCACCGACAAGGCTTCCGATGACCAAGCCCAGCGCCATCTTGCGCCAGACTTCCCAGCGCACACCGCCGCGCTTATTATGTGCTGTCAATGAGCTAATAGAGGTGACAATGATGGTCGCAAGCGAGGTACCGATCGCCAGATGGGTGATGACATCAGGCGAAAAGTCATAGGCGGTAAATATCCACACCAAGGCGGGCACAATAATCATAACCGAAACGCCCCTGCAATCACAAACCACACATATAACATCATTAGCTCAGCCTTTTATTTTGGGGTTTTGGAGTGTTTTGGAGTATTTTTAGCGCATCTGCGCATTTGTAGGTCGTAGGCACAGCACGCAAGGAAGATTTATACCAGTAATGCGTTTAAATTTATATAACCGTTTTATTCGCAATTGACTATATATTCCATTTGCCAAACCTGCAGCCGATCTTTATGCTATTTGATTACCGCTATTAAGCCGCGTCACTATGATTATTCATGCTCATTCGCGCTTATTCATGCCAAACCGTGACCCGCGCTCAGTATAGCAAAGATTGTCCCTACAACCTTAACCACATCGACGAAACTTATGCCGCCATCAGCCCCTTTATCTGCCGCGCCTTTTGACCCTTTAGCCGAGACCTCTACTCCAACTGCGGCAGATACATCGCCAACGCTTGTACATTTGCCTGAGCTCAACCATCGGCACCTTGCTAGTAGCGCCTCGACCAATAGCGAGCTGATCACAGCGGTACAAGATGGCACGCTTGATGCCGCACAGATGCATCTACTGACTGCCGATACCCAAAGCGCTGGTCGCGGGCAGCACGGACGCTCTTGGCAGTCGCCACTTGGTAATGTTTATTTGTCGTTATATCACCCTGTGCATCAGCCGATTAGCGGTTTGTTGTCTTTGGTCATCGGTGTCGAGCTGGCAAAAATGCCTGTCATTCAAGCGCTCAATGAGCAACTGCACGCGCGCCAGCTGACGCCTATCGGGGTAAAATGGGCCAATGACTTGGGCTTTTATGCTGCCATATCCAAGCCGGCGCTAACACCCTCTGAGCCAGCAATACAAACTCAGCCGTTCTCAAAGCTTGCGGGTATCTTGATAGAGCCTGTCACCATAGCAGGCAAGTTGGTCGGTGTGGTGATGGGCGTGGGGCTAAATGTACAAGCGGCACCAGCGCTGACCGCGCAGACTTGCGAAGGTATGAGCTATCAGGCGATCAGTCTACAAGATATCGGTCAGATGCTGCCTGACGCGGCGACGATACGCTTGCCAAATCTCAAAACACTCTATCAGCAAATGAGTAAAGCGCTGATGGCAGCGATGACGCGTTTTGACTATTTTAGTTTAGAAAAACCCACCGGTCATACCTACTATCTGGATCGTTTTTTAGAGCAGTTTGATGGCGTCGATGCCCTCGCAGGACGGCGCCTACGCGTCACTCAAGAGCACCATGGCAATAGCACTGTAGTGACAGGATATGCCTGCGGTATCGATACACATGGGTGTTTGCAATTGCGCCAAGATAACGGTAATATTTCTGCGCTTTTTACTGGACGCATTGACGTGATTCATCAGGCCTAACGCATAGAGCCTGCGGGCGCTATCGCCCTTATGGCATAAAAGTCTCTGGGTTTTATTGACAAGCTTCATCCACAAGCTTTGCCATAACATTTTTTAGTGAATTGACTATATAAAGGGATTTTTATGCTCTGGTTAGATCTTGGCAATACCCGCTTAAAATACTGGCTCACCGATGATATCGGTCAGATCGTCGACCATGATGCCAAGCAGCATTTGCAAGCGCCTGCCGAATTACTCATGGGTCTCACCGATCGCTTTGAGCGATATGCGCCCGATTTTATCGGTATCTCATCTGTGCTCGGCGAAGCGCTCAATATAAAAGTCACCGAAACCCTCAGCCGTCTAAATATCCCGTTTGAGTTTGTCCATGTCGATGCCGCGCACCCGCTGATGCGTAGCGATTATAACGATCAGCAGCTCGGCTGCGA
>NZ_JAPEHS010000041.1:0-21862 GCF_028823565.1 Psychrobacter sp. A3 | reverse complement strand
CCAGAGGCTGCGCAAAATTCATCCCAGTAGCGCTATGACATTTTTAGAGTGTATCAACTATATTTGCTTCGTGTGATATAGGCAATCCGCTATAGAGGCTGTGATTTTTTTATTTAGCACTTACTATAGCTTGTCGTCTGGCCATATTGCTACGACCCAACACACAAAAACCGCCCTAAGGCGGTTTTTGGTATTTGTCTTTAATATCTATAGTCCATCCATATCAAAAACGACATAGTGCTATTGGTATGAGTAAAGCTTATCATCGCACATTAGTTTTGTGATTTACGCTTCATTTGTTCAAAAAACTCATCATTGGTTTTGGCTTCTTTTAGGCGCTCAAGCAAAAACTCAGTGGCTTGGACACCATCCATTGGCTGTAGCAATTTGCGCAAGATCCAGACTTTGCGTAGTTTGTCTTCATCAAGCAAGCGCTCTTCGCGGCGAGTGCCAGATTTTTTGATATTGATCGCTGGGAAAACACGTTTTTCGGCCAAGTCACGCTCAAGGGTAATCTCTTGGTTGCCGGTGCCTTTAAATTCTTCAAAGATGACGCTGTCCATTTTGCTACCGGTGTCAATCAAAGCACTGGCGATGATGGTCAAGCTGCCGCCTTCTTCGACGTTACGCGCCGCGCCAAAAAAGCGTTTAGGACGCTCAAGGGCATTGGCGTCTACACCACCGGTCAACACTTTACCAGATGATGGAATGACGGTGTTATACGCACGAGCGAGGCGGGTGATGGAGTCAAGTAAGATGACCACGTCTTGCTTATGCTCGACCAAGCGCTTGGCTTTTTCGATGACCATTTCGGCGACTTGTACGTGGCGCTGCGGCGGCTCATCAAAGGTTGAGGCAACGACTTCACCGCGTACCGTGCGCTCCATCTCGGTCACTTCTTCTGGACGCTCATCAATGAGCAAGACGATCAGATAGCATTCGGGGTTGTTGCGGGTGATAGACTGGGCAATCGATTGCAAAAGCATGGTTTTACCGGCTTTTGGCGGCGCGACGATGATAGAGCGCTGGCCTTTACCAATTGGGGCGATCAGGTCGATGATACGGCCTGTCAAATCCTCGGTCGTACCATTACCTAATTCTAGCTTTAACTGCTCGGTGGGGAATAATGGCGTGAGGTTTTCAAAAATCAGCTTGTGACGTGAGCGATCGGGGGTATCAAAGTTAATCTCGCCGACCTTTAGTAGCGCAAAATAACGCTCAGAATCCTTTGGTGGTCGAATCGTCCCAGCGATACTGTCGCCTGTCTTTAGGCTAAAGCGGCGGATTTGGCTGGGGCTGACATAAATGTCGTCAGGACCTGCCAAGTAAGAGCCCTCTGATGAGCGCAAAAAGCCAAAGCCATCGGGTAAGACCTCGAGCACGCCGTCACCATAGATGGCTTCGCCGTTACGGGCGTGGGTCTTTAAGATAGCGAAGATAATGTCTTGTTTACGGCTACGCGCCATATTATCAAGACCCATGTCTTTGGCGATGGCCAATAGCTCAGAGATTGATTTTTTCTTTAGTTCAGTTAGATTCATAGGTAGGTCATTAGCAATTGATCAGATGAGAGATGCCATTAGCAGCACAAGTCACGACATTGATTAAAACAACGATAGTATGGCGATAGAGGGCGCGAGCACAGAGCCAGAGTTATGTAGTTTGGGTATTGCGTGTTGACTTATGTACAAGTTGCAAGAATAGAGTGCAAGGTAATAAGAAATAAGGATACAGAAGGCTACATAAGAGTCTGCGTCAAAAACTCAGTATCAGTAATTGTGTTTAGTCATTTCGTTCAGTAATGGTGTTTATAATGACGATTGTGTTTTTGTTGATAAACACGAGGAGAATAGCGACAAGACACTTAGGAAAACGGTTCGTTTTCTCTTGTCAGCAGACTATACGGTCTTCACAATGGCATTGTCAATAAATTTTGCCAAAAAAGTCGTATTATTGGTTTTTTTGCATAAAAAACGAGCAAAAAACCATTATCTTAGCAGGACAATGGTTTTTTACTGATTGGTATCTATTATGACGTGTAGACACTCGCAGCAGATAGACTGACACGAGCGTATCGACATTTATAGCAGTGCTTATAGATGCTTATCAAGTACTTTGGCTAGCTCTGCTTTTGGCTGTAGGCCCATGACTGAGTCAACTTTTTCGCCGTCTTTAAAGACAAATAGCGTTGGGATGTTACGGATACCAAAGCGGCTGGCGGCTTGTGGGTTGTTGTCAACGTCGACTTTGACAATTTTTACTTTGCCTTGGTACTCGCTGGCTAGATCTTCTAAGATAGGCGCGATGGCTTTACAAGGACCACACCACGCCGCCCAAAAATCTACCAATACAGGCAGGTCTGATTGCAGCACGTCTTGGTCAAAGTTTGCATCGGTGGTATTTACGATTAGGTCTGACATAGTTATCTCTCTTGTTTTATTGTCTTTATCGTCGTTCATTAATTTATCGCGGCTTTGTGTAGCTAAAGACCAGCGGTATAAAGTAATGATAAGCGGCTAAAGAATCGTTTCGAAATGGTGAAAATGTGCCATCATACTAACATGTTTGTTCTTACTTGACAGATGCAGGGTGGTTAAATTGTTTAACAATTACGATTGATACAATAAATCGAAACACAGCCCTACAGCCAGTGAGCGCGCTGTCACTTGTCACTTTTTGGTTTTTTTTCTATGTCATTGCCTCTATCATGTCATCTTTACTCTCATTTATATAAGTAACCGATTTTTATGCCTTTTACTGAAGAAGAAGTCAACGCCTTAAACCGACAAGAGTGCGCGTATCCGCTGGCGTTTTTTAAAACATTTGCCCAAGACATTACAGTATATGAAGATGACGATATTTGGGTGGTGGATAAGCCAGCGGGCCTCCTCAGCGTCAATGGCAAAACCCTTAAGGTCAGCTTGCTTGCGCGGCTTGAGCGCGTCAATCCAGCCGTCAAACTCATTCACCGCTTGGATATGGACACCTCAGGGCTACTGATTTTTGCCAAAAATGCCGCTGCCCAAAGCCATATTAGTAAGCAGTTTATTGAGCGGTTACCACAAAAAAGCTACCAAGCGCGCGTCTTTGGCCAATGGGAAAGTATTGGGACGACCGGTAAGATATCTGTGCCGGTACGTTATGAGCCGACGACCAAACCGCGCCATATCGTCGATCACGATTGGCCCAAACAGGCGCTGACTTTATATGAGGTCTTGGCTCACGAAATGTGCAATGATCAGACCGTCACTCGCGTGCTACTAAAGCCAGTCACGGGCCGTAGTCACCAGTTACGTGTGCATATGGTGCATGCCGGTCATGTGATGATTGGTGATCCGATTTATGCCGAAGGGGCGGCACTGATGATAGCCCCGCGGCTAAACTTGCACGCACAGCAGCTACGCCTAAAGCACCCGACACTGGGTGCGTGGATGGACTGGGAGAGTCCGTGCCCGTTTTAATGCATTAGCTGTCTACATGTGAGACCAATGCGTTTTCAATAGAATCGCTACGCCAATCATGCAAACACAAGGATGAGAATATGCTTGATATCGCTACTACCAAACAGGCGATTAAAAGTCGCCTCACACGTAGACAGTCGCAAAGGGATAAGCCTGCTGATTATGAAGTGCTGATTATTGGTGCGGGCATTGCGGGTATCGGTATGGCGTGCCGTTTACAGCAAGTAGCGCATAAAAATCTATTTGGTCATAAAGGTGCAAAAAAACAAGAACAGACAAAAACGCAGCGTTTTGCCATATTAGAAAAGCGTGCTGATTTGGGCGGCACGTGGGATTTATTTACCTATCCTGGTATCCGCTCTGATTCTGATGCCTTAACCTTTGGCTATAACTTTAGACCGTGGCTAGATTATAGAATGCTGGCAGCAGGTGGCGATATCAAGCGTTATATCGCTGATACGGCGCGCGAGTTTGGTATTACTGAGCATATTCGCTATGAGCATGAAGTTCAGCAAATATCATGGTCAAGCATTGATCAGTTATGGACAGCAACCATAAAAAATCATGCGAGTGGCGAAGTGTTCGTTAAGACGGCAAAGTTTATCGTCGGTGCTACGGGCTACTACGACTATGAGCAAGGCTATCGACCTCATTTTGAGGGAGAAGAAGATTTCCGCGGTCGTATTGTCCATCCGCAGCATTGGGATGATTTAGATTATAACGACAAAAAAGTGGTCATTATTGGCAGCGGTGCCACTGCAATGACGCTATTGCCGGCACTGGTAGATGAAAGCAGCGAGCAGTGTGCGCGTCATGTCACAATGCTACAGCGGACACCCACTTATGTGGCAAGCGTACCGGGCGATGATCATTCTATCGACTGGCTCTCAGGCAAGTTTTCACCTTTATCAAAAGAGCAGGCCTATACGGTACTGCGAGCGCGCAACGTGCTGCGGCAGCAGGGGCTGTATAAATTAGCCACTCACGCGCCCAAGCTGATGAAAGCTGTGCTAAAAGGCGGCGTGACAAAAGAGTTAAAAGGTAGCGGCGTTGATGTCGAGCACTTTATGCCCGACTACAATCCGTGGGATCAACGCGTATGCGCTGTGCCAGACAGTGATTTGTTTCAATCCTTGCACGGTAAACGTGCAGCAGTGGTCACCGATCAGATCGACCACTTCACCGAAACCGGTATTATGCTGCAATCAGGCGCGCATCTTGAGGCTAATATCATCGTCACAGCAACCGGATTGAAACTGCAAATGCTAGGCGGAGCAGCGGTATATATCGACGGGCAGGCCATTGATATCGGCACGCGCATGACGTATAAGGCAGTCATGATCGAAGGCGTGCCTAACATGGCGGCCTTATTTGGCTATACCAATGCCTCATGGACGCTAAAGATTGATCTGGCTTGTCAATATGTGGTGCGGCTGTTGAGTTATATGCACAAAAACCGCTACCAAGTCGCGCTGCCAAAGGCACAGGCGGCGAATGCTACCGCCTACGCCCAAACAGATACGGTGATGGGCTCGCTATCGTCTGGATATGTCAGACGTGCCCAAGACAGACTGCCTAAGCAAGGCGATCGCTACCCGTGGTACGTGACCAACAACTATCTTAGCGACCGTGTGATGCTCAAATACCGCAGAATAAAAGACGACTGGTTGCGGTTCAGTCGTTAGGTTTTAATTGATCGATAGTCGCTATTGATGCTACGACTGGTTGCGGTTCAGTCGTTAGGTTTTAATTGATCGATAGTCGCTATTGATGCTGATTATCGATAAAGTCAGCAACTTGTTTGCTTAATATCTGCCACAAGGTCTGTTGCGCGCTTTTGCTGCCCCAAGCATTGTGCGGGCTAAATATCACCCGTGGATGCTCGCTGAGGCTGAGTAGCGGGTCATCTGCCGTGATCGGCTCTTGCTCAAACACGTCGCTGGCGTAGCCGATGATTTGCTCGTTATGGATGGCAGTTGCCAATGCTTGACTATCGACGATGCCGCCGCGAGCAACGTTGACCAATAAGGGTTGTTTGATCATTTTGGCCAAGGTGTCCTTATTGATAAGATGCTGGGTTTGTGGGGTCAGTGGGCAATGTAAGCTCAATACATCTGACTGCGCCAGTACGTCATCAAAGGCGGTATAGTCTGCACTGCGCGGCGCACGCCCTTGATGCTCCGCCCATAACACCGTCATGCCAAAGGCGCGTGCAATCTCGGTGACGCGCTTGCCGATGGTACCGACGCCGATGATGCCGAGCGTCTTGTCTTCTAAGTCGATCAGCGGTATGTCAAGCAAGCAAAAATTGCCATTGTCGCGCCATGTACCATCGGCGACTTTTTGATGATAATGAATGCCTGCGCGCATGGCATTGAGCATCAGCATAAAGGTATGCTCAGGCACGCTTTTGACCGCGTAACCTGCGACGTTATAAAGGGTGACATGATGTCTGTCACAAGCGTCTTGATCGACGTTGTTCATCCCTGTGGCAGTCAGCTGAATCAGCTTGAGGTTGGGCAGTTGACCGATTACCTCAGCGTCTATTTGGACTTTGTTGGTGATGATGATATCGGCGTCACGGCAGCGCTCGAGGATGACGTGGTTGTCCTTTGGCGTGTCATGATAAGTCATGTAATCTGTAATCCCAGCTGGGGCTGGCAAATCGATACCGTCCGAAAAAGTACCCTTGTCTAAAAAAACCGCTCGCATAGTGACTCCCTGATGAATTGATTGTTGTATTGGTTTTTTCTATGGTTTTAAGGCTTTATGGGGGTGAGGCTTAATGTAGCACGTCGGTGGTTTTAGTCAAAAACCAAACCATAAAAACCTGAGAAACCCAAGCGCTGTCACAACTGTCTACTTGAAAAGTCAACTAAACGCACTCATCTAGCCGCTAACGTTATATAATGGTCTACCTTAGCTGTCGACTAAATGGGTGTTACCCTATGCACAGCCACCATTAGCGGCCATTGCTATCTATTTTATTTCTTATTACCTGAGTACAAAAAAGACATCGCCTTATGACTACCTCTATCGCTTCACTGCACAGTACTGAATTCGCCGTTGGCCAACGTTATTTATCTGATACGGAGTCTGAGCTTGGCTTGGGTGTGGTCATCGATGTGGATGATCGCTGTGTGCACATCTTGTTTCCGCAAAGCGAGGAGACGCGTGTTTATGCCAAAAACTCAGCGCCACTGTCGCGCGTGGTATTTAAGGCGGGCGATAGCATTTATGACCAAGATGGCAACGGCTATACGGTCAATGCGGTAGACGAGGTGATGGGTGTGCTCAAGTACAGCGTCGATGAGCATGAGCGCGGTATCATGGAAACCCGACTCGCGGCCAATATCACGCTTGCCAAGCCGCTTGAGCGTCTGCTCGCTGGTCGCATCGAGCGTGGCGACTGGTACGAGCTGCGCCAAGACATCTTGCGCATGCAGTCGGCGCTGGCAGGTCATCCGCTCAAAGGCCTAATGGGCGCGCGTGTCGATATTATCGAGCATCAGCTGTATATCGCTCACGAGGTCGGTAAGCGTATTGCGCCGCGTGTGCTTTTGGCCGATGAAGTGGGTCTGGGTAAAACCATCGAAGCGGGCTTAATCATTCATCAGCAGCTAATCACAGGAAAGGCTGAGCGCGTACTTATCTTGGTACCAGACAGTCTGCAATACCAGTGGATGATCGAGCTGCGTCGCCGCTTTAACCTAAATTTTGCGTTGTTTGATTTGGTACGTACTGCCGCGATCAAAGAGCATGATCCTGAACAAAACGTCTTTGCCACCGAGCAATGTATCATCGCGGGCATGGATTTGTTGCTTGATCATCCTGATTTGTACGATCAGGCGATGGAAGCGGGCTTTGATCTATTGGTCGTCGACGAAGCGCACCATTTGCACTGGGATGAAGAGCAGGGCGGCAATGACAAATACGATTTGATTGCTGACTTTGCTGAAGAGACGCCAGGGGTAATGCTACTGACCGCAACGCCTGAGCAGCTCGGCGCGCAAAGCCATTTTGCGCGTTTGCGCCTGCTAGATCCTGATCGCTTTGATGATTTGGATGAGTTTATTGATGGGCAAGAAGCCTTTGCCGAAACCGCTGCCGTCGCTGGCGTGTTGATAGAAGACAAGCCGTTGAGTGATGGGCAAATCGCAGCTTTGAGCCATTTGTTAGACATTAGCATGGATGAGCTGGGCGCAATCAATGACGATGAGCGCTTGCGTACTTATGCCCTTAACGAGCTACTGGACCGTCATGGTACCGGCCGTATCTTATTTCGCAATACCCGTGAGAGTGTCAAAGGGTTTTATGGACGAAGCCGTCAGCCGTATCCACTGCCCCTGCCTGACGCATGGGTTGATAGCTACCAAACCACGGGCAAACTGCGTGAGCAGCTGTGGGGCGAAGAAAACCAGCCCGATGGTGGCTGGCTAGAAGATGACCCACGTGTGTCTTGGTTGATTGATATCTTGCGCGGTGAGCTAAAGCATCAAAAAGTGCTATTGATCGCTCGTAGCGGGGCGACGGTTGAGAGTCTTGAGGCGGTATTGCGCTTACATGCAGGCATTAAGACTGCTATCTTTACCGAGCAGATGACACTGCTTGAGCGTGACCAAGCGGCGGCGTTTTTTGCTGATTCCGAGGGCGCGCAGATATTGCTTTGCTCAGAGATTGGCTCAGAAGGCCGTAACTTCCAGTTTGCAAGCCAGCTGATACTGTGGGACTTACCTGCCAATCCAGACACGCTAGAGCAGCGCATAGGTCGCCTAGACCGTATCGGTCAGACGCAGCAGATCATGCTTCACGTCCCTTATGTGCAGGGCACCGCGCAGGAGCGTTTATATCATTGGTATGACAAAGCGCTCAATATGTTTAGTCAGATATCACCGACTGCCCAAAGTGTGCAAGAGCAATACATCCAAACGCTAAAGCCTGTGCTAGAGAGTGCTGATACGCCCGACAACCGTGCCATGCTACAAGATATCATCACCGAAGCGAAAAAAACCCGCCTAGGGCTAGAAGCGCAGCTACAAGCTGGCCGTGACCGTCTGCTGGAGTACAACTCATGCCGTCCACGTGTCGCTGGGCGTATCAAAGATGCCATGATTGACTTTGATCAGAACAATCTGCTGCCACACTTTATGGAGCGCTTTTTTGCCTCTGCCAACATCGATCATAGTATCCAGCGCGATGGCTCGTGGGTCATCGCTCCTATCGATAGTACTGAGATCAGTGAGTACATCGATGGCCTGCCACTGGGCGATGAAGATGGGATGACCTTGACCTTTGATCGCGGGCAGGCATTGCTGCGTGAAGATATCGACTTTATTACCCATGAGCATCCGCTGATGCGCGCGATTTACGAGTTGGCCAGTACCAGCACCTTTGGTAATACCACGGTGGCGATGCTAAAAAGCGCGGTCGTGCCACAAGGCATGGTGCTGCTTGAGGTAAACTTCCGTGTCGAGGCCATCGCGCCAAGAGTGCTCAATCTGCCTGCGACTATCACCACGCAAAACATTCGGGTATTTATCAGTGAGCAAGGCAATGATCTGTCAGCGCGCATCAGTAGCGATATGATCATGCCGCACATCGAGCGACTGGACAAAAACCGCGCCCGCCAAGTCATCAAGGTGCGCGGTGATGTGATCGAACAGCGTTACTACGACGCCGAAGAGATCGCCCGCCAGCAGCTTGCAGAAATCGGTGAGCAAGCAAGCGCCCGTTTCAATCAGCAGTGGTCGCGTGAAATCAAGCGCCTAAAACATCTACAAACCATCAACCCCAATGTACGTCCAGAAGAAGTAGAGCGCTTAGAGCAGCTAAAAGCACAAGGCGAGCAGGCATTAGGCAACCTATCGCTGGTACCAGACTCTATCCGCGTATTGGTAGCGGTCAAGCCATAAACGAAGCATAGCAATGAAAACGAGATGCGCCGATCATCTCGTTTTTTATTAGGCTGATGCACTGATGCTGCGATAGATACCTCTACCTCAAACCTTGTGATAGCCAAGCGCGTGCGTAAGCGATCAGCGGGTGCTTTTGTCATGAGATAAAAAAAGGCGGTCAAGACTGGCGGGTAAGCGACTCATAACTGGTCAAAGCGCGGGATATTGGGTAATATGTTTAGCCTTTCAGTGGATAATAAATACGTGTATAGCGCTGCTATCGCTGTATTTTTACGCTAAAATTTCGTTCTAACATCTCTCTTGTGTATTTTTAGCAAGTGATTTCATATTATTTTACATTCAAACGCAGCAAATTTGCCGTTATATCATCTGGCTATCATTAGGTGGGTTGGTGCAGCCGCGCTGCGTTTTTGATAAAAATAAGGAAACCTATCGTCATGTCTGATTATTCGCAACTGATTGATGAGCTGCTTGCTACCGTATCGCTTATTGAAGTGAGCCCTGATGTCTTTGAGGGGAAAAGCCATGACTATGTGGGCAGTCGTATCTTTGGTGGGCAAGTCTTGGCGCAAGCGATTATGGCAGCTGCCCATACGCTGGATAAAGACAAACCCTGCCATTCACTGCACGGCTATTTTTTGCGTGGCGGTGATATTAACCAGCCAGTGATTTATCGAGTACGCCGTCTACGCGATGGGCGTAGCCTCTCTGCGCGTGAAGTGACCGCAATTCAGTACAAAGAAGTACGCGGCAAAGCACCTATTGAGCAAGTGATTTTTTCGATGATTGCCTCATTTTCACCGATGGAGGAGGGGCTTGAGTATCAAGAAGATATGCCCGTCTATCCGCCACCAGACGACCTGCTTGCCGAGCAAGATTTAAAAGAAGAGTACGTCGGCAAAGTGCCAGATGCGCTCAAAGCACGTTTTATGCGTCGTCGTCATGTCGAGATTAAGCCTGTCAAACCGCGTGACCCTATCCATCCTGAGCCGATGAAGCCAAAACAAGCCAACTGGCTGCGTATTCGCGAGCTGGGTAATCAGCCGGTGGCGATTCAGCAAGCGCTATTGGCATTTTCGTCTGATTTTTACTTAGTCGGCACAGGGCTGATGTCACATGGCGTGAGCTTTATGACCAGCGGGTTGCAAGCTGCTAGTATTGACCACTCGATGCACTTCCACCGTGAATTTGATTTGAATGATTGGCTGCTCTATGACATGTGGAGCGATACTACCTCTAATGCCAAAGGCTTAAATCATGGGCAGTTTTGGCAAGATGGTAAGCTCGTCGCAACGGTGCAACAAGAAGGCTTGATGCGTCTGCGGGTGCCCAAATCTTAAATAAAAAAATACAAGCTATGCCAGCGTGCTACTGGTATAAATTTTCCTTGCGTGCTGCGTACCCCGATGCTGTGCAAAACTCATGCCAGTAGCACTGTGTTTATTTATAGTGGTTCGACTATACGTACTTACCGCTCTAAAATCTTTACCATCGCCCGCGGTAATCCAAGTGTTACCCGCGCATCATCTGCAGTCAACCAATGAATATTAATCTCTGCCGCTTGCAAGGCTGTACTCAATGCGGTTGTTTGCTTATTGTCTAAAGTGACGGATTGCGGCGTCAAATACCAATGAAAGTGGGTTAATGAATGCTTGATAGGCGCATCATCAAGCAAGGTTTGATTAATAGGTGCGGCTATCACATTATGCTTATCTAACCACTCATAAATAATCTGCTCAGCGATGGTAAATTCTGTCTCATAGATTTTTTCATTACTGCGTACGTCATTTGCTGTGTTTGATGGCTTATCATCGCTAGCTAGCGTCTTTTTAACAGTAGCCTTAGTGTTTGCTTTACCATCAACCTTTTCTACAAACTGTAATGGCAAGCTCCATAGTCCGCCCCAAATACCATTGTCAGGGCGCTGTAGCCATAGTATTTTGCCGTTCGTATCTTTGATGATAAGCGCGTTGCTAAACTTACTGGGCTTGGGCTGTTTTTTTGCCTTGACTGGATAGTCGGTTTCGCGCCCCTGTGCATGGGCAAGACAGTCCTCTTGTAGTGGACACAATAAGCAGGCAGGCTTGCTACGCGTGCATAGCGTTGCGCCCATGTCCATCATCGCCTGCGCAAACCGTCCTGAGTCATCGACAGGTGTTAAACGCTCTGCCAATGCCCATAGCGTCTTGGTGGTGGCAGACTTGGTGATATCGCCCTCAATAGCCGCCCAGCGGGTAAGGACGCGTTTGACATTGCCATCACAGATGACGCCATACTTGTGCAAGCCCATCGCCATAATCGCCCCAGCGGTCGACGGCCCAACGCCAGAGATAGCTTCCCAGCCCGCTAGCGTCTGCGGAAAATCACCGGTCTCGTCAATTATCTCGGCCAGTTGCTTTGCGCCTTTATGCAAATTACGCGCGCGTGCATAGTAGCCAAGACCCGCCCAATGCTCGGCGACCAAGTCCCATTCTGCGGCGGCCAAATCCTGCACGCTCGGAAACGATTCCATAAAACGCGCAAAGTAGGGCAACACGGTGGTGAC
Source organism: Psychrobacter sp. A3 (assembly GCF_028823565.1). Taxonomy (NCBI): domain Bacteria; kingdom Pseudomonadati; phylum Pseudomonadota; class Gammaproteobacteria; order Moraxellales; family Moraxellaceae; genus Psychrobacter; species Psychrobacter sp. A3. Next base: position 9,941 of record NZ_JAPEHS010000041.1, on the reverse strand, counting down.
TTGTGTCTGCTGGAGCATGACTTCGGATAGCCAAACGACATAAGGATTGGGGGTGTCAGTCTGGTGCTGTTGCCACGGCAGGTCATGGCGACCGTTTTCGGCAAACCAATCGAGTAGGCGTGGGGCGAAAGAGTCTAATGCGTCAGTGGGTTGAGAAAAGGGAGCATCGGGTATGGCGGTAGGTTGGGTCATAGGCTCTTATAAAATTGGCAATAAGTAAAGGGAGCTTTGGTTACACTTAAGCAAAGCGTTTATCCTATATGGTGATTATCTGGTTGATTTACTAGCGGTAAATGTCGCTAAGCGTCTGGCCAGCTTTGTTTTTCCAGACTAGCCACCCATTTGCATTACGTCCTGTTGCAATTTGTCCTGCACCACTAGGTGTTGTCAGCAAGTGGTTTTTGACCACTTTGTAAGTGTTGTCATCGTGCTCGATTAATATTTTGTTTGCTAACATTTCACGTTTTTTATTGATGCCCCATTTACTAAATGATGGTGTATGAATTTTACGGATGAGCGACCCTTTTAACAAAACAAAACCGTCATTATCGTAGTAGCCTTGAGCATCACAGTCTTTGGCTTTGCAATAAAACAGCGTTGGTTGCTTGTCAGGTACGACTGCTGGTGTGTCTTGGGGAGACTGGCAGGTATCTGGTATCAGTGGCTGGTAGGCTTTATTATTAGGAGTCTCAATACCGATTGCTTCAAAAACTGGCTGCCCGAGGGTAGACAGTAAAATATCTAATGTGTGAAACAGCTCTTCGCAGTCTGCTTGCAGCGGTGCTGGCGTATGCGGCTTGCTGCCATTATTGCCATTTTGCAAATCGTAACGCCCGACATCTGTGGCAATTTGAATGGCTTTATGTTCCATATACAGCGCATGCGTCTGGGTAATGGTGTTGTTGGTAGAGAGCATGACAAACACCCTTGTCCAAAAATCTTTACCATTATGATGGCTTTTCAGGCGCTGGGTTAAATCGCCTGTTTGCCCAATATAGAGCAGTGGTTTGTCCGTGCTATCGGTATCACCAATTAGAAAGTATAAGCCTACTTGCTTGGCGTCGGGCATACTTAAAAAATCTGCAATATGAATACGCGGCACTTCAATCAGACGCACAGTACGCGTGGTCATTTCAGCGACACGCAGCCCACGAGGGTTACCTGTGGGCAGGTAGATTTGAATGGTTTTTGCTGAGGGTGTTAATGGGTTCATAGTAACTTATATTATTGGTCAATCTACTTCCGATTCTTCCGCGTTTTTAGACGACGTAAGCGTTTCTCTTCCTCTTTTGCTTTCTTCTTCTCTTCAGCAGCGAGTCGCTGTTCGGCGACGATGATTTCTTCCGCTTCGATCATCGCTGGAGTTTCAAGGGTAATACGTCCAAGTTTGCCACTACGCAGCTCATTGATCAAAATCTCAGACATACGGTAGGTATCAACGACTCCGCCTTTTTTGATAAATCCTCGGTTACGCCCTGCCATTTCAAAAAACTCCCAATCGGTCTTGGGCAGCTCGTCAATTTTATAGCGAGTTTTTAGCAGCTCAGGATAAGCGCTCAGCAAATACTCAGCGGTATAGCTGGCGACATCGGCGAAGTCAAATGCCGTATCACGGATACCGCCTGTCGCTGCTAGACGATAGCCAGAGTTTTCGTTTTCGACCTTTGGCCAGAGCATACCGGGCGTGTCATAGAGCATGATGTCATCATCGAGTTTGATCAGCTGCTGCGACTTGGTCACCGCAGGCTCGTCGCCAGTTTTTGCTACTGCACGCCCTGCTAAGGTATTGATCAAAGTCGATTTGCCAACGTTTGGAATGCCCATGATCATGGCTTTGATCTGGCGACCGGTGCCAACTTTATTGGGCACCATTTTTTTGCATAGAGCGATGATGCGCTTGACATCATCGGCTTTGTTATTGTCACACGCGATGGCTTTGACGCCCGCTTGCTGCTCAAGGTGCGCCATCCATGCTTGGGTCAGATCAGGGTCGGCGAGATCGGCTTTGTTTAATATCTTGATGACGGGTTTTTCGCCGCGTAGTGCTGCGACCATGGGGTTTTCGCTACTATAAGGAATACGGGCGTCAATCACCTCGATGACCACGTCCATCTGCGGCATGATTTCTTTGATTTCGTTACGGGCTTTGTTCATATGCCCAGGGAACCATTGAATATTCGCTCTTTTATCCATCTGCTTTCATAACCTTTTATAAAAAATGCTAAAAGTAAGACCATCAGTGTCTACTTTTTTATGATGTTCAGTTTACTACACAACCAGCGTCAGCACCCAATGTTATCCAGTCGCCTTGTTGCCACGTTACAATTTTATGTCAGGTTTCAGGCAGGCTGTCATGCGGATTTGGGCGTGTCTTTATGTTTGGCCCATCTATAGGCTCATCGATTGGGTTGAGAGTACGTCCTAGTCTACTAAGTCCTTGCGTGCAGGTGGTAGCGGCGCTAAATAGCCAATGACCAAGATCAAGCTGCCTGCACCAAGGAACGAAATCACCCGCCAAATCGCCTCGGTCTGTGACAAGTCAACCAAGACCAGTTTTAGCACCACCGCGCCCAGTAGTCCAATGCCCATAAACCATAGCGTGCGCTGTCCATAGCGGCTAGCGCTGATGGTCGCGACCAAGGCAATGAGCGTCCACAAAATCGTCAATCCCGTCTGTACTTGCTCGCTATTCCACGCGCCGCCAGTAACTCCATATACACTGCCAGTCCATAATGGCGTGCCGATAAAGGCATGCAGCGTCCTGACCAACATACTCGAGCCTATCCAAAGGCCAATCAGCGCTAAGACAATAAGTAGCATATCGTTTTTAGGAATGGCTTTTAATAGATTTCTCGAACCGCTACCACGTGGCTGACGGAGTAAATAAACGCCCAAGGCATAAAACACCACCAGCCATAACGTCAGATCGTATAAATTAAATAGCGGAAAATAAGGCAAGGCCCAAATCATCCCATCATAAGTAAAATTGGTAAACAGCGCCCAGCCTAAGGTGATAGGCACAAAGATTTTGGCGCTGTCTAACAGTGCTTGAGGCCAATCAAACCAAGCGAGCGGAAAGGCTGAGATTACTGCTTTTGATTGCGTGTTTGACTGCTCATCATGATATTTAGCCATAGCATGACGCTGTGTCCACCATAACCCAGCCAACATAAAGGCAACTGGCACTAAAACAGTCATGACACCTTTTGAGTCAGGTAAGCCATAATGCATGGCTTCTGCTAAAACAATAATGCCTGCTCCAAGCCAGCTTGCGCTATCAAAACGTGTTAACTCAGCTGCTTTATGCCATATCTTTAGCCATAACTGCCCAATGACCAACGCGCCTATCAGCAAAGTAATAAATATCGACCAATGAAAGGTCGACCATTGATAATCAAACGTATATCTTTGCGGTAATTGAAACAGTAGCGTGGCATACAATAACAACAGTAAACCATGACAAAACTGCCGAATCTCCAACCAAGAACGATATTGATTGACGGCATAATAAAGGACAAGGCTGGTTAACGCGGCCAATCCTAGCAGCGCTGTCGTTGCGATGTGCCAGTTGGCAAGCCATTGATCAAGATCGATGACCAATACATACAGCAGCCAGACCACGGCGGTGAACGTTAAAAAACGGCCCAACCTCGGACTGCGCCACATCAGGTTAAACGCCATACTTTGGCTATTGATTGAAGCCAGCCACTGCTTGGTAGCGAGTTCACCGATGCCCAATGTGTTAGCGTATTTCACCAGCGTCTGATCGGCGTGACGCTGGCTGTTTGTGTCATCCATAGGGGCGTTGCTGGCGCGTAAGACAAACATGGCGGCGAGGTAGCTGAGCGCTGAAATCGTCAAGGTCAGCGTTGGATAATCTTTGATTGTAAAGACCACAGTTATCATCAGCATCGCTATACTCAGCAGCTGTAACACTAGCCCAAATAGCACCGACCATGCGCGTAGCGAGCGCCGACCAAACCATACCAACGCCAGCCCTTGAACCGACCAGCCAAAGGCAATCCACTCAGCATCGAGAGCCAGCGGAATCACCAACGCCAAAAATCCAAATCCTAACGCCAGCATGCCTTCAGTGATTAAGGCATATCGCTGACTGCGCTGTACAAATATCCAGCCAATGCCCAAATAAATCACCGCTAAAACAGCACTGGTGAGGGTCAGCGCATGAGGAATAGCGTCTAACAACGCCGCAAATAAACCAAAGGCCAATATCGGTACGGAAAACAATAAACCCGTATCAATAGGGAAGACATAGATGTTGTTTGCGCTGTTTTTTGTATGGTTGTTCGTACTGGCATCTGTGCTGGGGTTTGTACCGTAAATACTACCTACAGTCATCTGGGCGATATCTGTTTCATTTAATGTGTTATAAGCGATGATCTGCTGGGCGTAGCGAATGACGACAAACAAATATAGCAATACATGCAACGTCACCAGCAATACCAATGTCCAGCGCTGCGCCTCAATGGTAGCGCTTAGATTGCTCGTCGCGCCCCAATAGTAGGCCAGTCCAAAGGTGACCAACACGCCGAGCAGATTGAGCATTTTCCAAGTACGGTAGTGAGCAATGACAGCAACGGTGACGTTTAACAGCAGATAATAGCTAAATAAGGCGACCAGACTGCCGGTGTCTTCACCGGTCAATACAGGCGCAAAAAACCCACCAGACAAGGCCAATAAAGCCAACGGTAAGGCGTTTTGACGCACAGCGAGACCGATGGTGACAGCTGATAAAAGGCCAAGTCCAATAAAGCTCGGCACGCTTGCGAGCACCTGATAGACGCTATAAGCAAAAAAGACGGTCAAATAAGCCGTCGCTAAGCCCGCACCCTGTAAGGTGATGCCATAAGCAAAGCGGTTTTTTGCCAACTGTATCCCCAACGCCGCCAGTCCCAATCCCATCAGGCCAATACCAATAAGCTTTATGGTAATCGGAATCTCGATATAATCGCTCAGTAAGCGCAGCAAAAGCACCACACCGATGAGTAAGACGATTACCCCGACACGCACGACCAAATTACCGCCAAAAAACCAGTTCTTGATAGAATAAATCAGTGAGGTGACGATAGGTAAGGAGCGCTCATCAGGCTCTATGGTTGCAGTGGCTTGTCGATTTTCTGTCGATAGTGATGAAGCTGCGGGTAAAGGGGGTGTAGGTAGCTCGGATAAAGGCTGGTTTGCTGACTCTGACAACTCTGGCCGCTCAGAAAACACGGGTGGTTGTGACGTTGTCTGCTGATGCTCTGTATCTTGAGAGGGTGGCTCAAAGTGCACGTTGGATGCAGCGTCTATACTGTCTTTATATTGCTTGAGCTCAGCTTGTAGCGCTGCCATCTCACGGCGCAACTGCTGGATTTGTCTATGGATACTAATATATAGCACCGAAGCAATGATGAATAAAATGGTAAAAGCCAGCCAGCCCAGCGGATTCATTAACAGATATAGCATCCTCGTCACTCAATTTGCTTGATGATAAGGTGATAATGACGCGATTTGCGTCCGAGTACAAGAAGCATCATGTACCTAAAGCTGCTCAACTAAAAAAAGAGTCCGCTTATAAATCAGCGGCTCTTTTTTCGGTTTATATAGGTTTTATAAAAGCCCTATGATAGTGGCCTTCTCATGATAGCCGTCTATGCTAAGTTACTTTTCATAAACTCAAGCATATTATCCCAGCTTTGCTTGGCGGCAGCTTCGTTATAGCCAAGATCCACGTCATTGTTTGCCGCGCGCTCATCGGCATGGGGGTTGGTAAAGCCGTGCTTGGCATTGTCATACACATCGATAGTGTAGTCGACATCGGCCGCATCCAGCTCAGATTTTAGACCTTCTATCGCCTCCATCGATACCATCGAATCATCGCGACCATGCGCGACCAAGACTTTGGCGGTAAAGTTTTTGTCCGCAGGCTGTTTTGCTGATGGGTTGCCGTGGAATGTTGCGACAGCTTTTAGTGGCATACCGTCGCGCGCCATATCAAGCACGACTTTACCACCGAAACAGTAGCCAATCGCGCCTAAGTTGCTACCATCAACAGCCAACTGATCGCTAAAATCATTGAGGATAAGGCGACAGCGATCCATCAGCATGTCTTGGTCCGCGAGTACTTGCTCCATCCACATGTTTGCCATCGCCGCATCGCTGGTCAATTTGCCTTCACCGTAGACGTCCATTGCCACTGCCGCATAGCCTGCTTTTGCCAGACGCTCGACCACAGATTTTGGATGATCGACCACGCCCCACCATTCTGGTGCGACCAAGATGCCAGCCGCTGGGTTTTCTTCCGATGCGTCTTCTGGTAGCGCTACATAGCTGATGAGCTCGACGCCGTTTTTGGTGGTGCTGATAAGTTCAAACGTCTTAATTGACATAGTGCTGTCCCTTTTCATGTTATGAATTTTATTTATAGTAAATCGTTTTTCTTACTTTTAGTACCTTAACGCCCATGCTTCGCAAAAACAGCTATAATACTGTAACGCTCTTTATCAAAATGCTACTGCACCTTTATGACACTCAATTTGCTCAACCAACTTATCGACAGCCAACAATCACCAACTGCTGAACAGTCACCGACGCCGCAACCAGTGCCAAAGCCTGTTGTGCCCGCCAATGCAAGCTTGTTTGCCGATAGCGATGGTGAGCTGGCGGCCACCTTGCGGCCGCAGTTTTGGTCGCGATTTGCCTTATCAGAGCTGACGCATCATGAATGGGAGGCTTTGTGTGATGGCTGCGGTAGCTGCTGCCTGATCAAATATATCGATGATGATGACGCCGAAGCGTTGGTTGAGTATACCGATGTGACCTGTCAGCTGATGGACTGTGCGACGGGTCATTGTCAGCACTATACCACGCGTCAAGAGTATGTGCCTGACTGTATTCAGCTCACGATGGAAAACCTGCCCAACATGATGTGGCTACCATCACACTGCGCCTATAAACGCTTGTATAAAGGGCAGAAGCTCCCAAGCTGGCATTTGTTATTGACTGGCGATGCGGCGCGCACCGAGCAGCAGATGCGCGCGGCCAATGTCGGGGTGGCAGGGCGCTGTGTCTCTGAGGTTGGTATGACAGATGAAGAGATGGAGGAGCGGGTGGTGACATGGGTACAGCCCTAGCAGTATCCATTTAGACTCTTATCATTAGTTTATGGCGAGTAGTGAGTTTATGGCGCGGCGGCATGCGCCGAAAATTGTGCTTTGGCTTCAGCTGCCGCTTTTGAGTCAGCCAATGGCGGGATAGGAATATCCTGACGAATCTGCTTGGAGAACTCGCGGCTATTGACTACGCTGCTGCCTGCTAAATTATCAAAACCACGCACTTTCGGATTGATATGAGTGCGCTCGTACCAAGTATCCATCGACCAATTCTGCGCGCCGCTGTTGGGCTTGGCGTCGAGCATACCGACATCGTATAGATAGTTCGGCAGCCACCCAGAGACCCAAATCCGATAATCCCATGGCAAACGCTCGCCACTGACGATACGCGCCATATAAAAAATAATATTGGTACAGTTGCTAATTAATGTATTGTACCAAGCAGGTTTAGCGTTTAGCTCATCGGCCGCCGTTAGATAAGATTCAAATAGCGACCTCACTTCATGCTGTTGCAAATTGCTAATAGGAAACAGATAAACCTGCTCGCCGCGCGCATTGCTGCGCGTATAGATAATATCACGCTCCTCGCTAGCAATCAGGCTAAGCTCATAACGCCGAAAAAACCCAGCCAGCGCCGAAAAAGACTCGCCTGCTTCTTTACGAATCTCAAATGAGAAGGCAAGCGGTCTGTCATCCTCAAAGCGAAAGCTGACCAAGGTATGAGCAATCAGTGGCCCCATCCAGTATGAGTTGGTGACATCGACGCCCGAGAGTTTGGACATATCAATGGTGCGGGTGTCCCAGCGCTCGGTGGCGTCTGTATCGGTATGCCAGTCAAAATTTCGTACATTTTTGAGGGTGATTATATTAGGGTTGCTCGCGTCGCGCTCATAGGAGACTTGCTGGCTGACCTCTGCCATCCAGTCGCGCTGCTGCTTGGCTTCGATAGAAAAAAACCAGCCAACCCCGAGGCACCAAGTCGCAGCGTACATACCCATAAGCCAAGTGCTGGCCGGTTTTTTTGTGATGGTATGGTGCTGGGATGAGTGCTGGTAACGGCTACGTAGCAAGGCTGCCAGCAGGCAAATGATGACGATGGCCGCAAGCCAAGTGACGAGCGAGTGCACGCCAAACTGATACCAAATCGCTAATAGCAACCACAGCGCCGATAATAACAGCGCGCTGACGATAAACAACTGGACAAGATAGTAGCGCCATGTCTTTTTTTTAGGGTTTGTGCCGTCCGTCATTGTTTGGCCGTGACTGCTTGTACCATGAGAGCGCGGCAGGCTAGTTGGACATAGTCGGCGTAAACGAGAAAAAAACGAGCGTAAGGACATGGCGTTTATTATTGATAAATAAAGGCTTTGACCATAGCAAAGTTTATAACACACTGACAATACAATTTGCGTGAATTTATCGTTGAATGTCGGTGAGCCATGCGATAAAGTGAAGCTAATTTAGGCTGGTCTATTTATAGGTATTATTTGGCCGTGGTTGTGATGGCCTAATTATAAAACGGCTGTTTTATTTGTTATTTCTATCCCCATCTAGGTTTTTTGCTGTTCTCATTGTTATTAACTAAAGAGGTTAAACCACATCATCATGTCTGACGACACTCCCAGCCCGAGTAGTTGGTCGATGCGCGGCTTAAAACGCTGGCTATCGACCGCCCCCGAAACCCGTGATGAATTGATTCGTTTGGTACAGGATTCTCGTCAGTTTTTAGAGCCTGATACTGTCGATATGTTAGAAGGCGTGCTCGATCTGCCTGCCACTCAAGTCCGCGAGATTATGACGCCGCGCCCGCAAGTGATCGGACTGCACGAAAGCGCAAGTCTGGCTGAGGTGATGGATATCATCCTCGACACCACCCACTCGCGTTACCCAGTATTTGATAGCCAAGATGATGATGCGGTCATCGGCATCTTGCTTGCCAAAGATTTGATTCCTATCTTAGTGCACATGGTGCGCGACCAAGAAGACAAAATCGACAGCAAGCGTCTCAGAGATCTGGTGCGGCAGCCGCTATATATCAGCGAAACGTCGCGCTCTGACACGCTGCTGCGCTCACTGCAGCGCACCCAAGTGCACATGGCAATCGTCGTCGATGAGTTTGGCAACTTTGCAGGGGTGGTTACCATGGAGGATTTACTCGAGGAGATCGTCGGCGATATCGTCGATGAGCATGATGACTTTGAGGAAGACAGTGATATCAATAATATTATCGCTGATCCTGATAAGCCACATACTTGGCGTGTACAGGCCTCGACGGTCATCGAAGACTGTAATGATGAGCTTGGCACCCATTTTGATGATACTGATGTCGATACCATGGGCGGCCTTGTCATGCAAGCGCTCGGCTATGTGGGCGACTTAGAAGGCGAGAGCGTAATAATAGATGACTGGAAAATCACCATTACCGATGTCGAAGGGCGTTTTATTCATAGCTTAGAGCTGACCAATATGAACGCCGATCAGCAGGTATTGATTGGCAGTCATTGATCGATGATGAGCCGCTTCATCGGTATAGCGTTAGTTTATAATAAAATGGTTATAAAGTGAGACGTGCTACTAGTAGGCTTTTGACATAACCGTTGCACCGCCTCATACCAGTCTATAGATAAAAAAACACGATTGCGGTCGTGTTTTTTTTGTGTCTTGCCGTGGGCTTTTGCGACGCAATTTTACCCATTAATTGCTGTAGGCTGGTATCATGGGCGGGTTTATTTACTGAGTCTTTACTGAGCGCTGATCGAGCTTGATCTTTGTCTAGGGCGTGTCCTCAATTCAATCGATAGCCATCTAAATGGGCTAAAAATGGCT